>CAYMXC010000346.1:0-3501 GCA_964394135.1 uncultured Phycisphaerae bacterium | reverse complement strand
TTCGCCCACCTCGATGTGAGCGCCATTTTTCAAGTCCACTTCCGGGTATTTTCGTTTTGCGCCTTGCTCCGGGGTTTCTCCTTTCTCCCGGCTGCCGTATTTAACCCCATCGACATACGTGCCGTTGAGGCTGCCCAGATCGCGGACACGGGCATCGGGCGGATTAGCCTCCAGAATAAAATGATGACGGGAGACCTGAGGATCGTCAGGAAGGCAGGCATGGCAATCCTTCATTCGACCGAACAAAAAGGTATCGTGTTCTTCGAAGACAAACGATTTGCCCTTCATCGGGCCTTGCGTAACTTCAAGCGTGACCTTGCCGGACATGATCGGACCTCCACTTTGTATATTCCTGTTTTAGTAAAAGCGTGCCCGTTTTTCAATTGCCATCAGTTTTCCATACATTGAAGAACCATTTCTATCAGTTTGTCCTCATATTCCAGATCGCACCGACCTTTGATGCTCTTGGTTTGGGCCAGGGCGTCGATCAAGGCCAGAGTAATGGCTCGTGGACCACTCTTAAGAATCGTTTCGGAGAATTGGAACTCCCCGCGTCCCCGGCTGCATGGAACAAAGGAAATCGACCGTTCAAACGCAGGCAGGCGAACAAAAGAGATGTTGAGCATATTCACTTCGGGCAGCCGCTGGGAAATCCTGGAAAACGCCTTGTCGAAGTTTTCCTTAAGAACGTCGTCCGGCGTGAAAACCTCTCGCTGTTTTTCCTGTTCTGCGCGAAGTATCCGTTCAGCCGTTTCGATTCCGTAGCCGCTTAAAAGCCGATACAATTCACGGGTGGCTCGAATAGCTCGCCGCCCCATTTTGATCATACTCTGGTATTCCAGATCGCTGAATGAACACAGGACATGGTTGGGAAAGGCCCATTTGAAGGCTTCGGCCCAGGCAAAAGGTTTACGGGTCTGTGTCCACAGGAGTGCATTTTCCAGTGTGCGAATACCATCCTGAGTTTTTTCCAGGGTAAACCGGAGTATCTCGGCCTTGATGTCGGGTGGGCAACAGTCATAAAGCTGAAGGACGTGTGATATCAGGTGCTCTTTGCTGGCATCACGGGATTCATTGATCGGCATGTGGTGCAGGTCCAAATCGTACAGGCTGCTGTCATTGGTCGTCAGGACATACATGCCCTTGCAGTAGAAAAAAGTCTGGCCTTCAGGTGCGGCTTTAGGATACACCCGACCCTCGTCGCAGGTAAAGACGGCATGGCGTTCTTCCTTGTAGTAGCAATCAAGATCGCGATAGATGGTCAAGACCTCTTCATTGGCTTCCAGAAACACGCGAGTAAAACCTTCGCGACCCCGAGGCTCAACTCCCGCCACGATCTCGTATCCGCGCGGATCGGCGTCCCTGGCGTTGGCCAGGAGTTCCCTAAAAACCCCCCATGCGGTCTTCCAGTCCTTCCTACCGTACCCAAGGGTCAGGTTTGTGGTATGTTCTTCAACGATCCCGTCGGGCGTTTCACGAACAAAAATGATTTGATCCACATCTTCTGCTTTGACGGTCCGGCGAATGGTTTTAAAAGTGATTTTGTCGTGATTGATAAACAAAACCAGTTCCATGTTCTGGCGAAGGGCAGCCGCCAGGGCCAGTTTGAATCCTGACCCGAACATTCCAATGGCAGACGAATCGCCAGTTTTGTCTGTGAATCCAACCAGGAAAAGTGCATAGAAATCAGCCGCACCCATATTTTGAAACATCACATACCCGTTTTTTTTGACGATACCTGTTTGCATGACCGGACTCCTTATTAGCTACTTATCTATATCTACACCGGTCAGCAAGACAGGCTGCGCACGAAAAGAAAAGTATCATGCTCTTCGAACTCGACCAATTTTCCTTAGTACTAATTACAAGAGGATCGTTTTGCACCCGGTTGGCCGCCGTGCCGATAAAAAAGCGACTAGACGCCATGAACAATCCGATATAATTTTTATTGTTCATCATCAAATCAAATGTTTATCCTTTTTTCAGCCATGTACTGAATGATCCTGGATCGCAATTGCTGCATTTTGGCGTTATGGGGTTCCAAGGTGAGGATTTGCTCAACCATCAACAACGCCTCATGGAGGCGGCCCGTTGTGATAAACAACCGACTCAAATTAAAGTACGGCATGACGTACCGGGGATTTAAGTCTATGGCCCGCCTGAAACAGTCCATCGGTTCATCGACTTTTCCCTGCTGCGCAAGCAGAAAACCCCGGTTATTCCAGGCCTCCGGGCAGAGGGGGTTCAGATCAAGGACTTTTTGAAAAGTTGCCAAGGCCTGGTCGATTCGACCCAGATGGTACAGGGCAATGGCCTTATTGTTCCAACTGGAAAAATTGTTCGGATTCAGGTCGATGGAACGATCCGCGGCAGTCAAGGCATCCTCGTAACGTTCAAGGTCGTTGAATCCAAAGGCCAGATCGTCGTTCGCCTCGTAATCGTCGGGATTTAGGGCTACCACGTGGCGCAGGCAATCCAGTGCCTGATCGAAGTTTCCCAGAGCCCGCAGGCTGCGTCCTTTGATCTGCCAGGCCAAATCGTCGTTCTGATTTTCGGCCAGAACCCGATCGCAGAGCTCGATGGCCGCCGGATGATCGTCCAGACTTGCCAGCGACATGGCCTGCATGATCATTCGGGATGCGGTTGACATTGTCGTAATGGTCTTGAACTGAGGCGGAGTCCACGGCACTCCGAATACTATTTGGAAGAAGTTTACAATTGCATCCTGTAATGCCTCTAAACTCAAGAAACGCCTTTCCGGCTTTTTTTCAAGGCATTTTAACACGATGGCTTTGACCTCTTCGGCCAAGCCGGGAGAAAACATGCCTGGATCGGGCGGCGATTCATCCAAATGTTTGGCATGGAGCACATAATCCGGTTCGCCTTCTTCAAGCTCAAACGGCCGGCGCCCGCAAAGCAACTCGTAGAATATGACACCAAAGGCATAAATGTCCGATCGTATATCGACGTTCTTGCCACCCATCCACTGTTCCGGCGGCATGTAATGGGGAGTTCCCATCACCGATTTTTCAAAATCCAATCCTGTCGGGGAAATGGAATCCTTGGAGGGCTCGAAAATCTGCCTTCCCAAACTTACCAATCCGAAATCGGTGATTTTCGCAACCCCGTCACGGGTAAGGAGGATGTTTTCCGGCTTAAGGTCTCGGTGGACAATTCCAAGTTTTTGATGGGCATAAATCATACCTTCGCAGCATTGCAGGATAATATCCAGAGATGTCCGCAAATCCAACGGCCCCTTTGCAAGCTGCTCCCTCAGGCTCAATCCGTCGATGTATTCCAGAAAGATGTGGGGTTTGTATCCAATCGTTTTAATAAACGCCGCTTGGACAATGTTCGGATGTGTCCCTAAAGCGATCCAGGTTTTGCCCTCCCGACGAAAACGTTCAAGAGCCTGAAGGTCCATCAAGTACCGATCCTGAAACGTCTTGACTGCAAATGTCCATCGGCGGTCGGACTGGTGGACCATATAAACGGTTCCCA
>CAYMXC010000345.1:0-3507 GCA_964394135.1 uncultured Phycisphaerae bacterium | reverse complement strand
GTGTTCGTGGGACGGATTCGCAAGGATATCGCCCAGCCCGACGGCCGCGGGATCAACCTGTTTGTCTCGGGCGATCAGCTTCTGAAGGGCGCGGCTTTGAATGCCGTCCAGATCGCGGAACTGCTGCCGATGGTCAGAGGGAAGACGAAATCCTGCTGCGGCAAGTGCTCGGGGTAGTACCGCGTTCAGGCCGGCAACCACCGTTCGTGCTTCGTCACCGTGGACAACGACGGCCCATTCATCTATACTACCTTGATGGCCGGTTCTCGAAACATCAAATTGACGATTGCGTATCAGGGCACGCGCTACTGCGGCTGGCAGCGGCAGAAAGGCGACGTTACGGTTCAGGAAACGATCGAAGAGGCCGTAAGCAAGCTCCTGGGGCGGCGGACGAAGGTCCAGGGGGCGAGCCGAACGGACTCCGGGGTCCACGCGGACGGCCCACTGGCGAAATTCTACGGGGAAGACGCCCCGACTCCCACGGAGGCGGTAGCCTGGATTCTGACCGGCCGACTGCCGCCGGACATCGGGATTCGTGACAGCGTGGAGGTGCCGGCCGGATTCCATGCCTCCGGCGACGCCATCAATAAGACCTACCTCTACCGCATTTACGTGGGGCGCGAAAAGGACGTCCACCTGCACAATTTCCGCTGGCACGTGACTCATCCGCTGAACCTGAAGGCGATGAACGAGGCGGCCGCCCTGCTCGTCGGTACGCACGATTTCTGGGGTTTCACGAGCGCGAAGGATACGCGGGAAAACGCGGTTCGCACGGTGATGGAATCGCGGGCGTGGTGGCACCCGGAGGCCCCGGAATTGATTTACATGATTAAAGCCAATCGCTTTTTATACCACATGGTCCGAAATATCGTGGGCACGTTGGTCGAGATTGCCCGCGGGTATTGGCCCCCGGAGAAGGTGGCCCAGATCCTCGCCGGTCGCGATCGGACGGCGGCGGGGCCTACCGCCCCGGCCCACGGACTGTGCCTGCATCGCGTGGAATATTTGAAAAATTCCACTTCCCTGCTTGACATGCGCGGCGGAATCGGCAATACTTTGAGTCAGAAAGCCGACGACGCGGAATAGTCGACGGCAGAGTCGCGGTTGTGGCGGAATTGGCAGACGCGCAAGGTTCAGGTCCTTGTGACCGCAAGGTCATGGAGGTTCGACTCCTCTCATCCGCATTTCACAAATGTGTTAATTTATGGCACATTTGTGTATTTTTTACCCTCCAGAGCATCGATTTTCATGTACACTTTTTTGTAATTTGCTGTTCCAATTCCATATTTGTGAAATATTTTAGACCACCCAGCGACTGACTTTAAAACGTTTGAAACGGGTGAAATGTCTGGAACTAATCTCGGCTGAATAGAATTTGTACTTTTATTCTTATTGGATTATAATTTGCACAAGAGTGCAACGTTAACCATTCTTGGGGAGCTCGTCATGGAAACATTGCTCGGTCGTCACTGGCATCACTTACCCGTTGAAGAAGTGGTCAACCTGCTTGACACGAACACCGAACATGGTCTTTCGTTGTTTGAAATTCGCCACCGCCAGCAGCACTTTGGCCCCAACACAGTCACGGTCCGCAAGGGTAAAGGGCCAATACTTCGTTTTTTTCTGCAGTTTCACCAACCGTTGATATATATACTCCTTGCGGCGGGTTTTATCACAGTGTTGCTCGGTGAAATGGTTGAATCCGGCGTTATATTCGGGGTGGTTCTCATAAATGCGATCGTTGGTTTTATCCAGGAATCAAAGGCGGAAAAAGCCATTGAAGCCCTTAAGAAGATGGTGACCACCGAGTCTATGGTGATTCGAGAAGGCGCGCGTGTCAAAATTCCTTCCACCGAACTTATTCCAGGCGATATTGTGACACTGACCTCCGGCGACAAGGTTCCCGCGGATTTGCGGTTATTCCTCGTTCGCGAGCTACGAACAGATGAGTCTGCGCTGACCGGCGAATCAGTAGCAGTGGAAAAAAGCGATCAGGTTCTGGATAAAGAGACTATCCTCCCCGATCGGATCAACATGGCCTATGCCGGTAGTTTGGTAACCTATGGTCAGGGTCAGGGAATTGTCGTTGCAACCGGTAACCAAACCGAAACCGGCTTAATTTCCAAACTGGTCGCCGAAGCATCAACTATTGACACTCCGCTTACGAAAAAGATTGCCCGCTTCAGTCGTCTTTTGTTATATGTGATCCTAGCCTTGGCAGTAGCAACTTTTCTTTTCGGATTATTTCGGGGTGAAACTGCCAAGGATATGTTTTTGGCGGCGATAGCCCTTGCAGTCGGCGCTATTCCGGAGGGACTGCCAGCCGCTGTAACCATTACACTGGCAATAGGAGTCGGCCGAATGGCCCGTCGAAAAGCGATCATACGCAAACTGCCGGCCGTTGAAACACTCGGAAGCACCACGATCATCTGCTCCGACAAGACAGGCACACTTACAGAAAATCAGATGACTGTTCAGAAGATATTCGCGGGCTCCGTGATGTATACGGTAACCGGCAGCGGGTATTCTCCCGAAGGTCAAATTGAGGGTCCGAGCCCCGATAGTATCGCCCTGCGTGAGTGCCTGATCGCCGGGATGCTGAACAACGACTCGCAGCTGGTCCATTCCGGTAACCGCTGGACGATCAATGGCGACCCAACGGAAGGCGCCCTTATTGTTTCAGGGCGCAAAGGCGGCTTTGACGAAAAGGAACTTGCCACTCATCGTCCACTTCTCGATGTTCTTCCATTTGAATCACATCATCAATACATGGCGACACTGCACTCAACGGCGTCAGACCAACCTCACATTATTTACGTCAAGGGGAGCATGGAAAAAGTTCTGGATCGGTGCGTCAACCGTATGGGCGCAGTAGGCGAAATTGAGGATTTGCGCGGCGATGAGATACGCCGAATCGCTGAGGACCTTGCCCGCAGCGGGCTTCGCGTCCTTGCCCTTGCCCGGAAGGATGTTTCCCCCGAGACACAAAAGATCAACCACCATATTGTGTCGAGCGGTCTGACTTTTTTAGGCCTACAGGCGATGATCGATCCTCCTCGGCCTGAAGCCATTCGTGCCGTTGCCGCATGCAAATCCGCAGGCATCCGAGTAAAGATGATCACGGGCGATCACGTTCTGACCGCCTCTGCGATCGGCAAGCAACTCAACCTCGCTAGCGGCGAAAACGAACCACCTACTATGACGGGCAAAGAATTAGGTGAATTATCCGATTCTGATTTGATTGAAGCGGCCAATCGGACGATGGTTTTTGCCCGTGTCGCCCCCGAACAAAAATTGCGATTGGTTGAAGCGTTTCAGAGTCGCGGCGAGGTGGTTGCGATGACCGGCGACGGTGTGAACGATGCGCCTGCATTGAAGCAGGCCGACATAGGAATCGCCATGGGTATCACGGGTACCGAGGTGTCGAAGGAAGCCGCCGACATTATTCTCGTCGACGACAACTTTGCAACCATCGAGTCCGCGGTGGAGGAAGGTCGTGGAATTTTC
>CAYMXC010000344.1:0-3522 GCA_964394135.1 uncultured Phycisphaerae bacterium | reverse complement strand
ATTTTTCAAAAAATTAATTACTTGTGTGCTATAATTAGGAAAGAACTTCTATGACCTCGTAATTCTTCTTATCTTGAAGTAAATCGAGGATGGGAAATCGTTCCATCCCGCAACAAAGAGGAAGGAGACGGGATTATGCAAGCCCATATCGAAGAACAGAAGTTAATCGAACAACTTCGCAAGTGCAACCTGCGTGCGACCAGTCAGCGGCTGGCGATCATGCAGGTGTTGATGGAAAGCAGAAGTCATCCGTCGGCGGAGGACATTTATCAGCGATTGAAACGGTCGCATCCGACGCTATCGCTTTCGACGGTTTACAAGACGCTTCAGGTCATGTCGGAAATGGGGGCATTGATCACGATCGAGACGGGCACGGGCAGCCAGAAGTTCGATGGTCAGACTCACCCCCACCACCATGCGATCTGCGGCAAGTGCGGGCAAGTGTATGATGTGGAATTCGCCATTCTCCCGGTCGATCTGGAGACGAAGACGGTTTTGCCCGATTTTCACGTCAATGCTGTGAAGGTGTATTTCGCCGGGATATGCCACAACTGCCAGCCGCCGAAGGGTCAGCAGGTCCCGCCCAAAGAATCCTTTGAATAAAAAATTGAAACGCCCTATCGTTCCAACCTAATCAAAAATGAATTTTGGCGCATACGGCACAAGCAAGGCATCGTTTTTTTCACTTTTGTGCAAGAGAGTCTGCGATTTTCAGCAGACTCGGGAACGATCTTCCAGGATCGTCGGGATTTGCCAGGATCTGCCGTCGCGGCGAAGGAGTTCATCCGCAGCGGCTGGTCCCCAGGTTCCCGGTTCGTAATTGGGATACTGGGGAGTCGATAGGGTTTCCCAGTCTTCGAGGATCGAAGTGATGACGGTCCAGGCGGCTTCGATCTGATCGGCCCGCATGAACTGGGTCGAATCGCCCTGCATCACATCGAGCAGGAGGATTTCATAGGCGTCCGGCGGGTGGGTTTTAAACGTTCTGCAGTAATCAAAGAGCATATCCACGGGCGCCAGTTGAATTGGCTGGCCCGGACACTTGGCCTGGAAACGAAGGAGGATTCCCTCGCTCGGCTGGATGCGGATCGCGAGGCGATTTGGCTGCCAGCGGCTTAGTGCCATGGCGGGAAACATCTGGTGCGGAGCTGGCTTGAAGTCGATGGAGACCTCCGAGACATTCGCGGCCATTCGTTTTCCCGTTCGAAGATAAAACGGCACATCCTGCCATCGCCAGTTGTCGATGAAGAATTTGATGGCCACATAGGTTTCGGTTCCTGAGTTCGGATCGACGGCGACTTCCGATCGGTATGCGGGGACAGTTTTACCGTCGATTTGTCCCTGGCCATACTGGCCACGGACAACGAAATTGTGAATCTGGTCGGGTGGGATGAGGCGTATCGACCGGAGGACATCGACTTTTTTGTTTCGGATTTCATCGGCCTGAAAAGATATAGGCGGCTCCATCGCTATCAGGCAGAGAATCTGCAAAAGATGGTTCTGCACCATGTCTCGCAGGGCTCCGGCGTTTTCGTAATAGGCGCCGCGATGCTCGACGCCAAGTTTTTCGGCGACGGTGATCTGGATATTGTCGATGTAGCGTCGATTCCAGATCGGCTCGAAAATGGCGTTTGCGAAGCGAAAGGCGAGAATATTTTGCACTGTTTCCTTGCCGAGGAAATGGTCGATGCGATAGATTTGCGATTCCGCGTAAACTGCGGAGAGGATGCAGTTGAGGATCTGAGCCGTTTCCAGGTCGCGGCCGAAGGGTTTTTCGACGACGACACGAAATCGTTTCCGGTCTTCCGCGAGGCCTGCGCTACCTACCTGGTCAGTGATGGGAGGGATCAGCCGTGGCGGGACAGCCATGTAAAAGATGTGGTTTGCCAGGGTGTTCCATTCCTTGTCGAGTATCGCCAGGCGATTTTTCAAATCGGTGTAAATATCGGGTTTGGTAAAATCCGCGGTGAGATAGGACATATGTGAAGCGAAGGTGGGCCAGGCGGCGGAGAATTCATGTGCGTGCCTGGAAAACTGTCGGACTCCCTGCTCGAGGTGCTGAAGATACTGCTGATCGGTCATGGGTTTTACGTCGAGGCCTATGATTGCGAAATTTTGTGGCAGTCGATGTGCTGCGAAAAGACTGAAAAGCGAAGGGACGAGCTTTCGCCAGGTCAGATCGCCCGCTGCGCCGAAAATGACCATTACAGAGGGTTTGGGACTGGTGTAGATTTCCATGGTCTTCTCCTTATTCATTATTCCAGCGGGTATGAAAAGCTCCGCGTGCATCGCTGCGTTCATAGGTGTGTGCGCCGAAATAATCCCGCTGGGCCTGGATGAGGCTGGCGGGTAGCCAACTGCTTCGGTAACTGTCGAAATAGGCGAGGGTGGCCATGAAGGCCGGAGCGGGGATTCCCGAATGAACTGCAGCCGATACGACCGCTCGCAAATCATTCTGGCGGGACATCAATTCTGCGGAGAGCCGGCCGTCCATCATGAGATTTGCAAGCTGGGGTTGACACCTGAAAGCTTCGGTGATTTTTTCGAGCAGAGCTGATCGGATGATACACCCCGCGCGCCAGATTCTGGCGATATCTTCAAGTTTGAGGTCGAATTTGTAAGCAGTCGAACCTGCACGGAGCAGGGCCATTCCCTGTGCATAGATCACGATCATGGCGAAATAAAGTGCACTGGCCAACTGTTCGATAAAATCTCTGCGATCGGCGTTGATCGCTTTGGGCGGTCCTAAGAGACATGCGCCGCCGGCAGTTCGCTCGGCACCCATGGCGGAGAGATTTCTCATTGCCACGGCGATATGGATGACGGGAGTTGGTATCTGCAATTCCATGGCCTCCTGGCCGGCCCACATTCCTGTACCCTTCTGTTTGGCCTCGTCGAGAATGACATCGATCAGGCGTGCGCCGGTTTGATCGTCGATCTGGTTAAAGATGCGTGCGGTGATTTCGATCAGGTACGACTGGAGTTCCACCTGATTCCAACGATTGTATACATCGTGAAGTTCGTCGTCGGTCAAACCCAGTCCGCGTTTCATAAGGTCGTAGGTTTCGGCGATGGCCTGCAGCAGGCCATACTCGATGCCGTTGTGCACCATTTTGACATAATGACCGGCGGAATGTGGGCCGAGGTAGGTTACGCACGGCTGGCCGTCGGAGGCTCGAGCCGCAATCGCCTCGAAAATCTGACGGACATGTTCGTAGGCGCTAATCAGTCCGCCCGGCATGATGCACGGGCCATGACGGGCACCTGCCTCTCCGCCGGAGAAACCGACGCCCAGAAAGGCGATGCCCTTGTCGGCCAGTGTTTTTTCCCGCAGATCGGTATCACGGTAAAATGAATTTCCACCATCAATGACGATATCGCCCGGGACCAGATAAGGAAGGATTTCCCGGATCACCGCATCGACCGGCTCGCCTGCCGGGACGAGTATCAGAACGGTTCTGGGCTCGCGGAGCAGGTTCATCAGTTCGCCGGGACTTGCGACTCCGGCGCCATCCAGGTGCT
>CAYMXC010000343.1:0-3533 GCA_964394135.1 uncultured Phycisphaerae bacterium | reverse complement strand
CGAGTGCCGGCCTTAGACCCTGTCATACTTTTGTGACATAATGTATCCGATGTCAATGGTTGCCAGCTGTTTCATCAGAGGTTCAGCCCCTTCCTGAATGCCTTTCTTGATCTTCTCCGTACCCTGCAAACGTATCTGGGTTAGACCATCCTGAAGTTGTCCTGACCCTTTTTCAAGAAGCACGGCGCCGGCAGACATCTGTTTTATACCTTTATCAAGCTGCCTTAGCCCCCCTTCGGTAATTATTATTCCCGGGAATTCCTTGACAGGCGGCGCCGGCTTTCCGTGCTCTCTCAGAAATGAAAGTACGTCTTCAGGAAAGGGCCCTCCTGAAACAAGCAGCTCAAGAAACTTCGCCTGGATATCCAGATAACCAATCGCCTGGCCTGCCTTACCAGACATAAACGGCACCTTTTTGAGTCTGACAAGATTTTCAGCCAGCCCCCTGTTGATAGTGATTGCACCTTTTGTCATTTCAGCCTGAGCTTCGCTTGCCTGAATGAGTTTGGCGGCGCCGTCTTCCATCTGGACAAGAGCATTTTTAAGCTTTTTATGGCCGTCATTCATTTCCACCGCTCCGGCCTGAGCTTTCATGAGAAACGCTCCAACTTGGTCAACCCCACTGTATATCTTATTCATCCTGCCCTCGACTTCAAACTTTGGGAGGGGGGGCATCTTCGGAATCACCGTAAACATTATTGATGGTATTTTAAAGCCGGTAACATCCGCTTTCAGGTGGATTGTCTCCGTGGTAAAGGGAAAAACCAGCCAGTTCATCTTAATCTGGTTTCCCACTACTGCAAATGCACCCTGAGGCGCGTCAACATTGCCGTAATTCTCGATGGGAAGGTCAGTGGAGACCATAACGGTAAAGGGAACGGAAACTGATGCCTGTGATGTTTTTGTTATACCGGTTCCTATTTCACGGTATTTTACCGTCCTGTTGAATGATGTTCTGTTGGTTATTGTCATCCTTATTTCAAGTTTTCCGCTCATGCCTTTAATCCTGTAAGGGTCCGTCTGACGGCCGTTCAGGAAATATGTTATATCAATTGATAAAGGAAGCGGCTTGTCTGTCATGCCGCTGTAAAATATATCTCTATCATTTGTGTCGAACAAGTATGACCCGTCTTTCTGTACAGGCAATGTCTCGCTTTTGATGTTCTTTATGCCCGTAAGAATTGTGGCATCTGATGAAGGTTTTTTACCGTCAGTTCTGAGCCAGGTCACCACTTCCAGCCTCCGGGGTTTACCTGAAGCGTCAAGATTGACATATACCGTTTCATTACGGCTGAGGCTTCTGGCTGAAACCGGTAGCGCCGCAAACATGATCAGCATTGTTATGAAGATAGCCTTTTTCATGCCCCTTCTCCTTTCTTTCTTAAAAATCCGATACTCGTATGAGTAATTATCTTATCACAGGTGAGGATGAACGAAGGCAGCAGGAATACTATAACGGCCGTCGATATGAGCGCTCCGCGGGCGATCATGAGTGTAAGCGATGATACCGCGCTTACATGCGACGTAAGGGCTATGCCGCTTGTTGCGGCAGCCAGACTCAATCCCGAGATCGTTATTGCGCCCATTCCGCCTGAGAGAGCCTTAATCATGGCCTCTTTTTTCGGTAACTTCTTTCTCCACTGGCTGTACCGGGTCATAAGCAGAATAGAGAAATCCACCGTTGTCGCAAGCTGTATGGAGGAGATGCTGGTTATTGTCAGAAAAGGTATTGAACGGCCCATGGCGTACGGGATGCTGAGGTTAGTGTAAATGGCAAGCTCGATTGCAGCCACCAGAACAAAAGGTATGGAAACGGAACGCATGAACAGGGCTATTATTAGTATATTGGTTATAGGGGACGCCATATCGCCAACCGGAATGTCCCTCTTGGAGATGTCCATCATGTCCTTGTTGATGGGTGTGGTGCCGGCCAGCCAGGAAGGTTTGATGCCGGCTTTCTCTACTGCTGACCTTATCGAATCGACAGCCTGGTTGCTGACGGTGCTGCCGGGTTCATCCGAGAATTTGACCATGATCATCGAATAACCGCCTTTGGAGAAAAGGGCTTTGGCCTTATCAGGTATAAAACTTTCGGGCACGGCGGAATCCGCGAGAGATGTAAGCGCAATCACACTGACTATGCCTTTTATATTCCTGATTTCTTTTATGGCATTTTCCTGTCTGAAGCGGGGGATCGTATCAGGGAATACAATATAGGATATTTCCATTGAACCAAGCACATTCTTTATTGTCTCGAGACACTTGATGGATTCCAGATTCCTGGGGAGCATTTCATCAAGATCATAGGATATTTTCACATGAGTTTTCCCCCAGACCATTGGAATAAAAAGCAGGATGAACAAAACCCTAATACTGCCGGATATATTCACCCGGAATCTGGATACTTTTGTACCGATGGCGCTTGTAGTCTTTTCCCCTCTTGTTTTGACAAAGCGGTTGGCCACCAGCAGCATTGCAGGCAGAAGCGTCATTGTCACTGCAAGACCCATAAAGACGCCCTTTGCCATAACAAGTCCCATATCGAGGCCAAGCCTCATTTTCATGAAAATGAGTGCAAGAAATCCTGCCATGCATGTGAGGGCAGAGGGCAGAATGGCTGGAAGGGTATTTGCTATGGCGGATTCCATTGCCTTTTGCGGGTCGGGAAAGAGCTTTTTTTCCTCATGGTAGCGATGTATGAGGAAGATGGAAAAATCCTGGATTACCCCGAGTTGAATGGCTGATGCGATAGCGCTTGTTATGTATGAAACCTCACCCATGAAGTAGTTCGTGCCCAGGTTGTAGATTACCCCTATTCCGATGGAGAGCATGAATATAATTGGAATCGCCCATGACCCAAGAGAAATGCCGATTACCAGCGAGGAAAAGCATGCCGCAGCCATGAATGTTATGAGCTTCTCGCTTTCCATGAGCTCTCTCAGTTCATACAGGAATATCGGCAGGCCTGTGAATGCTGAGGCTTTTTTCCCGAGATAGGATTTGATCTGTTTTATGGCTTCAAGAGTCTTTGCGGATGAACTCGGTTCGGCAAATGAAAGGTGAAGCAGGGAATAGCTGCCTTTTTTATAAATGCCAAGGAGTTGCTGGGGTACAAAACTGTCAGGTACGCTAGGATCGACAACTTCGTTTATCCATGAGACGCGCTGGACTCCATCTATCAAACTTACATCTTTCTGTATTCTAAGTACAAAGGGTACATTTGTAGTATTCAGAAGTATGTATGCGGTATTAGCCGTCTCAAATTGCTCGTGAAGAATTTGCTGACCTTTGACCCATTCGACGTCCTCCGGCATATAGGTGTAGTTGTCATAGTTGCGAGGTGGCATCTGGTTCATGTAAGCATGCGGAACCGCCAGAAATATCCCCACGTTAAGGACGATCCACGGGTGACGTGTCACAAATGAAATCAAGGGTCGCATTAGGTAATATTATCAGAAAATTTCATGATATTGCATAATGAATTTATTTAAAATCTTTAATGAATATAGGCCGATTATCAGCGATTTGAAGTC
>CAYMXC010000342.1:0-3535 GCA_964394135.1 uncultured Phycisphaerae bacterium | reverse complement strand
TGTGCCAACGAGGTCACAATCACTGATGTTTCGTTCCGAAGCACCGGCTCGCGAAACCACGCAGCGTTTCGTGGTTATGGCCCCAAAGACATGCTGATCAAGGACTGCGATTTTTATAACCTTTCCTATGGTATTCGAGTAGCCTGCGGGTCAAACATTACTGCTAAAAATTGCCGTTTTGAACTAATTTACTGGGGCGCTTATATCTATTATGAAAATAGCGCTGATTCCACGCTCACACTCGACAACTGCGAATTTACAGGGTGGCTGGCCGGTTCCGTGACCAAGAACGAAGGTGGTACATTAAACGTAATCAACACGAAAATACATGATTTAACCAGTGATGAAACCACGCCGTTGACCTCGCCCGATGCTTTTACCTGGCCGGTGCTCGGTGCTCGGTTTTACGGAAATACGATTCACGTCGAAAATTCAGTTTTCTATAATATTCCAGTTGCTCGATCCAGGACCATCCTGCAGATCGAAAACGTTCCCGGTGCGGTGGTGACCTGTGTTCACAATACCTTCTATAACATTTCCACCAAGGTAGTCAGCGATCTGTACACCGACGGGCCTTCGGGATTCACCTTTACCAACAATATCGTGGCTGGTCCGGGCGTAACGGGCGATATTGGAATTGCCGAAGCGGATAATGGCTCAAATGCGAAAGTAGTGGAAGATTACAACTGCTTCTATATGCTGGATTCGAATTTCCTTGTCGGTTCAACTCCATATGCCATCGGTTCCAATTCCATCACGGGTCAGGATCCGCTCTTTAAGTCAACCGATCCGGCCAGTGCGGATTTCCTGAAACTTCAGACCGGCAGTCCGGCCTATAGCACCTCAGGCGGATGGTACATGGGTGCTTATCCAGTAACGGCTGCCTCTGTTCCGGGCGATGCCAATGGCGATGGAAAGGTTAACGTGGTCGATCTTGGTATCCTGGCGACCAACTATGGCGTGACCGGAACCGCCACTTGGGGCATGGGAGACTTCATTGGTGATAACAATGTGAATGTCGTTGTCCTGGGTATTCTGGCTACGAATTACGGTTACGGCGGTGCAGCTGGAGGTGGAGATTTCAGTGCCGATTCGGCCAAGGTCTTTTCCAAGGATGACATCACGACAAGTACGGTCTGCCCTGTAACGGGACTTCCATTGATCGCCGGCTTGCTGTTAGCGGCTCTGGGTCTGCTGGCGAGTTCCAGACTGGAAGAGTAGAGCTTGTGTTAAATCGGAGTGATTCGCTTAGCCGCGGGTTACTCCTTTCGGAAACGGTTTGAAATTGAAGTAACAAGTATAACTAAACATTTTCAGAAAGGGATCGTATGAAAAGGTATCATGATGTCAGGAATTTGAAAAGCGGTTGCGGTTCTTCGAAGGGGTTCACGTTGATTGAACTTCTGGTGGTCGTTGCGATCATCGCCGTGCTGATTTCCATTCTGCTTCCGGCGTTGTCGCAAGTTAAAGAGGATGCCCGCAAAACGATCTGCGGTTCGAACCTTCATCAGGTCGGTGTCGGGTATATGATGTATGCCATGGACAATAGCAATAAAGGAATGTCGATGACCGACAATTGGGGCACTCACGGATATTATCTTCCGGGTCGCCCCTGGACGGCATGCGGGTATTTCGCAACGTATCTTTACTTCGCTGCTGCCGACGGCACGCGGTCTTGGCTGGGCCATTTGTTTCCCAAGTATCTGCAGGAAGGAAAGATTTTCTATTGTCCGTCTCACATAGCCAAACTGACCGGTGATTCCGATGCCAATTATTATCCCTTGATGCTGGAATATATGAAAAAGGGCGGTGAGGGTGTGATATCCACTGATGACCAGAAATATTTGAGAATTTCGTACATGTCGCGTGACGCCGAAGACGGAAAGGGCGGCGCCATTATTCTGGATCAGAACCCCGACTGGGCGATCGTGGCGGATGCATTTGGTGGCTTTTGTGCAGAACTTGCAGACCATCGCAACACGCATAAGAGCGGTCACAATATTCTCTATGCAGACGGCTCCAGCAAATATCGCAAGCATTACTCGAACACTTCCGATCCTGTCTATATGTGCTGCGACTTTACGATCGGCATCAGTTCGGCTGATGCGGTGAGAAGTGCCTGGCAGCGGATGAGCCTGGGTCGATAGTGTCCGGTTTTTTCGGGTTTTATGTTGTAGCTAAGATGCAGTTGCTTTTGGGCGAGCGTTGAATGAAGATGGTAAAACGAAAATGTCAAATTTAAGACGTTTGTCTGAAAGCATAATGAATCGCGGGCCTGGGTTCAAAAATACTTCAATGGCCAACCCCCATTGAGTGTTGGGTCGGGTTGAGAAGGAAGGGTCGGTCCCGAAGGTTATTCGGGACCGATCTTTACTATTATCACCCAGAATATTCCGATGGAGATTGGAACGTGGGAAGAAAAATGCTGGTATTTCTGAGGGGGGCAATGATCGACGCAAGTATTCGCCTGACCTGCTATAAATCGCCTCTGGCTTTTGAAGACAAGATTGAAGAGCCGTATAAAGCCATTCGTGTCTATCGCCTGGACTTGCCGGATTTTACCTTTAACATCGATTATAAAGAGTTTTTCGACGGTCTGGACTATCGGGAAGGAAAACTGATTTTTCATGACGCTCTGGAATGTTCGAACAACCGGAAATTTACCTTTCAGGATCAGGATGTAACCGTCGGTTCGACTTACGCCTACTGGATGGCCGATGCCGAGGGCGAGCCTATCGGGCCGGTGCCGATCAAATTTCGCGACCCTCGGATCTGGTGGACCTATGATCGGGTAAAACAGCGGATGGAAAAGCTGAAGGACCTGGACCCGCAGGTCGAAATCGAAACCATCGGCCAGACGGTCAGAGAGACGCCGATCCGGGCCATCAAAATCGGTCGGGGTAAAAAATGCATTGCGCTGATCGGCGCCGTCCATGCCGGTGAATCCGGGGCGGAACTGATGATCCCGGCCTTTGAACGCCTTTTATGTGAAGAAAAAGAATTGCTCAGCCACGTTGCGATTGTCGCAATTCCAACTCTGAATATCGATGAACGGGATCGACTGGCGTATGGGAATCCGTGGTATTTGCGGACCAATGCAAACGGCGTTGATTTGAATCGGAATTTCCCCGCCCATTGGGAAATTCAGGAATTCGGCTATGGGTTGGATACGGCCGATCCGGATTCCATGACTTATCGTGGACCGGCACCGGCCAGCGAACCTGAAACACAGGCGGCCATGAAGTGGCTCAGGCAACAAAGGCCGATAGCTCTCTTTAATTTTCATTGCCTGTCCAGTATCTGCGGGATGAGCTTCCTCGGTTCGCGTTTTGGCGGAGCCGATGAAAATTACGTTCGTCGCTGCCTGGTATTGGCGGGCAAATACGTTGAAGGAATGTCGGGTCAGACCGATCGGACGAATTTTCTTGGCTTTGAATGTTCAGCTGGAAGTTTGCCGGCATGGGCCTGTCATCAATTGAATATTACCGCCCTTGAGTTCGAGATTTCGAAGGACGAAAAAATCGCATGAGAGAAA
>CAYMXC010000341.1:0-3562 GCA_964394135.1 uncultured Phycisphaerae bacterium | reverse complement strand
GGGTCTTCTTTACCCTCAACATTCTCCTATATTGTAAACAGCAAAGCTGTCAATTCCCGAACATACTTACACACCTATCGCTTTACTCGGATATGCGAGCAACCTCAATCAACTTTGCCTCATCGGTTACTCTCTCGCAGGAAGCTCTTGAATGGACTTTAGAAGACCTGCATACTCCCTATTAATTATCATAATATAACACATCGAATCGATTTCGTCAAGATGTTTTTTTCCGCTTTTTTAAAACGCCTACGGCTCCGCGCGAAGTTCAAATGGATAAAGCCTCTGAACGCTCTTGTTTCCATGAAGATCTTCAACTGTGACTTTCAATTTCAATTTCCCAGCCGGAAGCCCGGGCGGAAAAGTAACAAGCCTGGCAATATAAAAATCCCTGCGTCGCTTGTTTGTCGTATCTTCGATCTGCTCGTCATGCTGCCGCCACACCACCACGCCAGACCCGTCCAGAACCTCCGTCGTCAGCGACAGTTGTGTCTGATACGCATCCCGTTCTTTCAGATATTTGCTGGTGAAATTGTCCAGTTCCAGATATACGATCACGGGTAGACTCTTGCCTGCCACAAAATAACTCGACGGCATCGGCTTGTAACACCCGAAACTTGTTACCTCCCGGCACAATTGAATATTCGATATCTGAAGATCCGCCTGGCGACGCAAACTCCACTCTATCGACTCCAGCAGTTTGATCGCCTCGTTCGCCTGCTGCGCGGAATTCATTTCCGGACTGTCAAACACCTTAACCAGTGCAGCCAGATTCCTCGCCAACTCCCCCCCGTCAATCTCTTTTCCAGATTTCAGCGCCTCCTCCCATTGTCCTCGAAGACCGTACAATAATCGCAACTGCAGCTGGGCCGATGTATCGCTCGGCCGATCTTTCAGCCGACGTTTCAATCGATTCGCCAGAACATCCATAGCCGAATTGGGATCTTCCGGATCGGGAATGTCAATTTTAATCGATGTGTTGGCTGCCTGCGGTGTACCACCCTGTGCCTTGCCCAATGCAGATTCGCCCTTAACTTCGATGGGACCACTTTTGGCCGTCCTCACAGGTTCAATCTGCGTAATAGTTGCCGGTTCAAGATGAACCGCATCTTTCACCTCGGTTTTCGTCACCGCCAACTGGCCTGACTTCGGCTCACTACGAATCTGACTGATCACCGGACGATCAGAGCGTTCCGACTCGGCTTTCTTCTCGATTTTAGGAGTCGGCGCCGGAAATGGCTGAGAAGCATACGGAGATTCCTTCGGCTGTGATATCTTGGCCGCCAGACTGTCCGAATCGCTGACCCGCACCACAGCCTTTTCCGACGTCGGTACACTTGCCACCTTGGGAGATTTCTGCGCCTCCTCATATGCCTGTTTCATCCTCGCCACTTCTTCGCTGACCGCCGCCTCAACCTCCTTGGCCTTAGGATCATGCGACGTCCGCACCGGAAGCTGCTTTGCCGAATCGACACTTTCTGCAGCCGTCGGCGCATTCTGAGCCTTCGACGCCTCAGCTTGCTTTGCTTCAGGCGGCGGCGACGATTTGAAACTCCTCATCCCACCACCATTGAACCAGTTCATACCGCCACCAGTACATCCCGAAAAACCGAATGCAAAAACGAAAACGAACCAAACTACACCTTGTCTCTTGTACTTGCACATATGATGAACTTTTCCAAATTGAACTTGGGCTGACCCAATCCACTTTTGTTATTGTAATCGATCCGAACCAGTTGGTGAATTAAATCCTGTAATTGAGAAGTGCGAAATCGTTTGACCTGGGCCATGAATCGCTCAGCCCAGTTTCCATACATCTTCACGGCAGAACAAACCTGCGGCACAGGCATCCCCCCATCGATCATCGCACGCGCCTTCAGCAATTTCCGCAGCGAGTAGCTGATCGCACCAACCATCGTATATTCCGCAGATCGGTCCGTAGCCAGCACTCGATGTAAAACCTCAAGTGCCTCGTGAGTCTTGCCATCCGCAATCAGGTCCGTGATCTGAAAAACGCTTTCCTCCGCCGTCGGACCGCACAGCTGCTCGATATCCGCCGCCGTAATTTGATTCCGCTGCCCCGCAAATAGTGCCAACTTTTCCAGCTCGCCTGCCAATCGTCCCGTTTCCGACCCCACCAGTGCGATCAGCGATCCCGCAGTGGTGAACGAAATCTCCTTGCCAAACGCCTTCGCCTGGCCGATCACCCACGTGATCAGACTTTTCCTATCTATCGGCTGCGCCGAAATGACCTTGCCGATCTTGTCCGCCTGTTTCGCCAATCGTGTATTCTTTCGCCACGTGTCGCAAACCAGAACCAGCACGCCACTGGCGCTCGGAGCATTAAAATAATCCTCCAGCAGCTCACGATTGTCGCTTACGAATTTGTCCGCGTCTTCGATAACCACAACCTTCCACTCCGCCAGAAATGCAGGCGTCCGAAGCTCGTCCAGAACCGTAGCGATATCTGCCGTTTTCCCCTCATATCGAATCTCTCCAAGCCCTTCATCCTTGCCCAACAATTCCTCTCGCACCTGACGCAACGCCTGTGTCCGAAGATAAACGTCCTGACCTTCGATCACGTAAATCGGATATATCTTTGTCGTCTGTTTTCCCATTTTCCTTACTTGTCTTTGCCATTTCCCTCTTTAAAAAGTTTCAGCCGACCTTCAATCATGGGTTTGAGTCGATCCATGCTCGCCTCTTCCGCAAGGCCCTGAGCCTTGAACCACGCCGTCCGGGCCTCTTCCTTTTCACCGATCATCCAATACGCATCACCCAAATAAAGCCAGCCCTGAACATTTTTCTTGTCCAGCTCGACCACCTTTTCAAGACAAAATCGCGACTGCTGATACTGGCCCATCCTGCCACGCACCACCGCCAGACCCTGCCAGCCTTTGACATTCCGATCGTCCAGCATCAGCACCCGCAGATAGTGATCCGCCGCCTCATTATATCGACGACAGGCCGTAAATACACCCGCCAATTCCAATCGCGCCTCAACCATATCCGCATTCATTTCGATTGCACGTCTGAAATGAATAATCGCCAAATCCAGCTGCCCGCGATATCGATATTCGCTGCCCAGAGTATACTCTCGTATCGCTTCCTTAACTTTTGAAGATCCGACCGCCACCCCCCGCACCGGCTGGCTCGTCGGAACGGGCCGCGTTGCAGGAGCTGCCGCCTGCGTCGTCGCCGTCTTAGCCTTCGCAGGCCGCAACTCTTCCGAATAATCCAGCCCGTAATTGCCCGCGCGATCGATCGCCAGAATCTTGATCCGCGCAGGCAAATCCTGCGGATCGATATCAAGCACCGCCGCCCCCGTATTGCCGAATTTCCCGATCAGCTTGGATGTCTCACCCTTCACAAGATATATTTCGATCGGTCGATCGGAAAAATGTGCATCATACGCCCGCCACCGCACCACCGTCTGACCCTGCACCTGCACCACACCCGTCACCTGAACAAGCGGCGAACTGAAATCCACAAAACATCGATATATCCCATCCATCGACGTCGGCTGAGTGCTGGGAATACCAAACCGAATCGCAAAATCGTA
>CAYMXC010000340.1:0-3567 GCA_964394135.1 uncultured Phycisphaerae bacterium | reverse complement strand
TCGGCCCGCATCGCCGGTCACCGCACTGTAGTCGACCGACATTCCGTCCGTGAAAGATTCAACCGTCCACTCGCCGGCTTTGATCACCTGCTGATCACAGAACGTGTTGATGGTATCGGCGTAGGCCTGAGTTACCTGCGAATCACTGCCGTCGCCCTGGCGGGAATCGCCCATGAGTGCGATGCAGGATGGTGCAATCGTACCGGAGAGGTGACCTTTGTTCAGTGGTCCATCACCATCACGCGGACACTTGCTGGGATCACTGGTGTCGCCATTTGCACCATAACCGTCAGCAGCGGTCGGATCACCACGGGAGAAATGCCAGGTGGTGGCATAATTGCTGTTGTAACCCTTGTTCCAGAATTCCGCCCGCTTGGCAGCTGCGATTGTATTGTCAAATATTGGTACGGGGTGAGGCCGATTCGGATTGGCCGTTCCGGTCGTGGCGGCTCCAGTATAGTCCGCGACCTTTTCATTGATCTGGAAGCGGTTGGTTGGGCATAGCATTTTGCCCGGGACTCCAACCTTCATATTGATCACGTCCGCCACCCATCCATACTGTCGCACATCGCCATCACGAAGATGATCAAACGCTCCGGAACATAAGGACTCGTTCCTGTCCTGCGAGGAATAAATCTCAAAAGCCGATCCAAAAGCCTTGAGATTTACCGCACACTTGGAACTTTTGGCGCTTTCGCGGGCTGCTGCCAGCGTCGGCAGTAAGATCGCCACCAGCAGAGCTATGATGGCGACCACCACGAGCAGTTCCACCAAAGTAAATCCACTCTCGATCCCTTTCGTACTCTTTTTCATAACAACAATCCTCCAAAAAAAACACTTCCGATAAGTCCACTACCTATCTTTTTCTGAATGGATTGTATAAGCCGATTATTTTTGCATTGCTGAGGAAATGTTAAAGTTCGATTATTTTTGGCGTGTGGTTTCGATGGGTTAGGCAATACGGATTGTATTATTCTGTGAGCAGTATGGGATTGCGATCAAAGCGAAGATATCAAAAAGCGAAGGTATTATAAGGCGGCAGATTTTTCCTTGAATCGCCGTATGAAACGTTCCGTTCGTGTAGCGGTATAGTCCCAGATCAGCCATGGGACCATCAAGCCGAGTCTGGCAATATGGCCATAGGTGAGAATATCGTTTCGATGCAAGGTGGTCAGCATTTTGTAAATCTGGCCTGGTCGATACCAGAATCGATTTCGGATTTTGTTTCGGATTTTGAGCAGACGTTTTTTGTCGTATTCCTGTGAATAGACGTGGCCATTGGGGGTGATGTAATAGCCTGGGGTGTTTTCGACCACCTGCCGCAGCGGAGTGAATTTGTCCATTCTCAACTGACTCAGGCCGATGGCGTGGAGTTCCAGTTCCCGTGCAAAGTCGGCAATCGCCAGCATTTCATCTTCTGTTTCATTGAGATTACCGTAGATGAAATAACCATGATACCAGAATGGAAATTTTTTCAAAACGGCAAATGCTTCGCGAACCTGAGCGGTGTTGAAACCTTTATCGAGCTGGGCAAGGATCCGATCGGTAGCAGATTCGATACCAAGCAGCAGGATTCGGAATCCGGCCTGATAGGCTTTTTGGAGAAGTTGGGGATTTTTCGATATTTCCAATCTGGCGTTGCATGAATAGATTTTTTTGATTCCCCGTTCGATCAGAAGGTCGCAGATTTTCTCGGCACGCGAGGGTTTGACGAAGAAATTATCATCGGCGAACTGAATCATTCTGGCGGAACTGGAGGCGATTTCATCGACCACCGATTCTGGGGAACGGGCTTCATATTCTCGTTTCTGGCCTAGGGGATTGAGATTGAAGGTGCAGAATTTGCATTTGTAAGGGCAGCCTCTGGAACTGAGGATCGTGTCGAATTCGATCGGCATCAGTTTCATACCCCGGAGCACGGGGAAATATCGGCTGCGTCGGAGTGTTCGATCCGGCGGGGCGATTTGCTCAATGTGCTGCAGGGGTCGATTGGGGTTGTGAACAAAATTACCGTCCGGTCCGCGAAACGAAATACCCAGTATCTGGTGCCAGGGCATATCATCGGCAATGTCCACGATGGTCTGCTCGCCTTCGCCTCGAACAACGAGAGAAACGTTCGGGCATCGGGCGAGAATGTCTTCACTGTTGGTCGTCGCCTCCCGTCCGCCTACCACTGTCATGATGTTCCGAGGCAACTGATTGATGTAATCGATGATTTTGTTGTATCTCGCCTGCCAGCAGAAACTGATGCAGATCAGATCGACGCCTTGCTGCGCGATAAAAGCCCGCATTCGTTCAATTGGCTGAAGCGGTTGTTCGTGGCGCAGATCGACCAGGCTGATCCTGCCGACGTGTCCTTTCATTGCAGTTGCGACATATTCCAGTCCGGTTGGAGGAAAGATTCCGATGCCGGGATTTTGATCGGCCTTATAAGGATACAAGCACAAAGCATGACGATATTTCATGAAATCTCTCGGTTAAGTACTACAGTGTTTGGGCGATTCCACCGCGTAATCGCAGCTATGTTATAGGTTCAGTAAATCGAAAACGGCAGCAGCAATCGCCGTTACAATGTCGGCTGATCAGTTCGAATTTGATATTTCCGAACTCAGCAGCCCAGCCGCCATATTCCGTGGTACAGATTTTCGATCCGATTTTTTCTGCGAGGTGCTGCCGACCGGACTTCAGGATAATGTCGTACCAGGGGCAATGCGAAACGGTGATTTCAAATTCCTTTTGCCCTTTTTGCGTTTGGAAAATGAAACCTTCCATATCGAGTTTTTTGGTGAAACATTCGAAGAGGCCATTGATGCCTGGGGGGACATTCACCATGGCCTTCATTTTTCGCGCCTGGATTTTGGGCATAATCTTCCAGACGTCGATATCGACATCGAGCGCGTGGTCGAAACCGTCAGATTCCTCTAATTTGACGAACCAGAGGCCATCGACCGCCATATAGCTGCGACGAAAATAATCGATCATCTGCTTATCGGTCAATTCCAACATGCGCCCACCATAAAGCCAGTTATCATTTATACGATTTCGTGTTTCCGATTTCAAAATCGATTTGGTTATTGCTCGTTTTCCTCCTCTTCACCTTCGCGTTTTGGATAATAATCAGAAATCCACTTTACGATGCCTTTCGCCAGGCCGCGGGCTTTCCAATCGACCCCCAGACCGACGCTCTTACCGGTACGCCCGATGACATTTCCGCGTGCCAGCACTTTGTTGGTGCTCTTGTCTACCAACTGGACTCGGGCAACTACCTGTTCCAGTGGGCCAAGGACGTTATCTTTCATATCTGCGGTTTCATAATGGATGACGGAGACGTTAACGACCAGAGTCTTTTGAGTTTCAATATCGGGCAATTTGGCTTTTTGGATTGCGATTTCAAATTCGGCTGGAAAGAGATCAAAAAACGCGGGTGGGACATTACTGCCGAAATCATTTTTAACCTGGCCCAGAACGAATTTCGTATAAGGCGCCAGAACTTTTTGCGACTTGGAAACTGCCAGGGGTTTTTCTTCCCAGTAGGCTCCCTTTGGCCCCAGAGTTTTTTCCTCCCCT
>CAYMXC010000339.1:857-3587 GCA_964394135.1 uncultured Phycisphaerae bacterium | reverse complement strand
AAAAAAAACTTGATGCGATTTAAAACGAATTATAATTATTATTAATTATAATAATTCAGCAATTGACAATATGCTGGGGATATATTAAACTTCCATTAGGAGCTTCTTTGTTGAAAGAGTGCAAATGCTAAAGAAATACGCAATGTTATGGACGATTTTTCTCCTGCCGACTATTGCTGCAGCGAGTTTGTCGTACGACTTTTCTGCCGATTCGCAGGGTGGAACTGCTGTTCTTTCTTCAGATGTTTCCGGCGGTGCCGATTCAGTGGTCATTTCAGGCGTGCCTTCCTATTTATGGCGCCATGGCTGTGGACCGACTGCAGCCGGAATGCTTATAGGTTACTGGGATATGCACGGATTTTCCAAATTGATCCTAGGTGATTCTTCCACCCAGACCGCCGCCGTCAACCAGGTCATTGCCAGCGATCAGCACTATCAGGACTACTCCCTGCCGAAGGATTCGTATCCCAATCTCCTGGCCGATAAGTCGCAGACTGGTGGCGCTCATGCAGATAATTGTCTGGCCGATTTCATGAAAACCTCCTGGTCCAGCCGGGGAAATTACTATGGCTGGGGCTATCTCAGCGATTTGGCCGGTGGGCTCGACTATTACACGGCTTATGTCAATCAAACCTATGGCTCAGCCTATACGAGTTACACTTCTATCGAATATCTGGTTTCCAGCATTTACAATCCTTTCAGCTGGAGTAAATTAGTCTACAGCATCAATCACAATAAACCGCTGGTGTTCCTCGTCGACTCCAACGGCGATGGCGACACCGATCATTTCGTTCCCGCCATCGGCTACCGCACTTCCAACGGCTATCAGGAATACGCCTGCTACGATACATGGGATACGGACATTCGCTGGGAGAAATTCCTGCCGATGGCAAATGGCCAGCCCTGGGGAATCTACAGCGCCGTTTCCTTTAACATTTCTCTGACGACCATTCCCGGCGACGCCAACGAAGATTACGTGGTCGATGTCCTTGATCTCGGCATACTGGCGACGAACTACGGCACGACCGATCTGGCAACCTGGGCCATGGGCGACTTCAACGACGACTTCAAAATCGACGTGATCGATTTAGGCATTTTGGCTACCCATTACGGTGCCGGTGGCGGTTCTGATTCGATGCTTGCCGCCGGTGGATCGTCTGTACCCGAACCAGCTTGTTTCCTTCTTATGCTCACTTCGGCGCTGCTCTCCTGCCGACGGACAAAATCCTGAAAACATGTCATTGACACGACGGCCTTATCGATCTAATATCAAACACACCGACAGTATGTTTACTTGTGATTGTTACGCGGAATCTTTCGTTCCCGTTTTTTAAAAGAAGCGATGTCGTTTTTCGGATATATGACAGGGAAGTTATGGCCGAGAGTTCTCAATTCGTTCATCTGCACGTGCACACGCATTATTCCCTGCTCGACGGCGCCTGCCGCTTCGACGACCTGTTCGACAAGTGCAAGCAATACGGCATGAACACCCTCGCCATCACCGATCACGGCAACATGTACGGCGCTGTAGAATTTTACACCACGGCCATGGCTGCAGGCATCAAACCGATCATCGGTTACGAGGCCTACGTTGCCCCCAAAGACCGCCGCGAAAAAGGCGGAAAGGGCATCGGCGAAGCATCGTATCACCTGCTGCTGCTGGCCCAGAATTTTCAGGGCTATAAAAATCTCCTCAAACTCGCCAGCATCGCCTACCTGGAAGGCTTCTACTATCGGCCGCGAATCGACAAGGAAGTCCTCAGGCAATTCAGCGAAGGATTGATCTGCGCCAGCGCGTGCCTGGCCGGTGAAATCCCCGACGCCATCATAAGCAATGACCTGAACCGCGCTGTCGAGGTTACAGATGAACTCGCTTCCATGTTCGGCGACAAACGGTTTTTCCTCGAACTGCAGGACCATGGCCTGGCCGAACAGAAAACAGTCAACGAACATCTGATCGATCTTGCGAAGAAAAAAGGCCTGGGCCTGATCGCCACAAACGATATTCACTACATCAGCCAGGACGATGCCCGAGCCCACGAAATTCTTATTTGCGTCAACACCGGCAAAAAACTTTCCGATGCGAACCGCCTGACGTTCGGTTCGGACCAATTCTATTTCCGCAGCGGGCAGGAGATGGCAGAGGTGTTCAAAAAAGTTCCCGAAGCCATCAGCAACACTGTCGAAATCGCACATCACTGCAACGTCGAATTGAACCTGAAAAAACGTTACGCCCCCGTCTATCACCCGCCGGACAATAAAACCCCCGACGATTATCTGCGTGAACTGGTTTACATGGGCGCCGAAAAGTTTTACGGCGAGGTCACCGACGAGATTCGCAATCGTATCGATTACGAACTGCAGGTCATCTGCTCAAAGGGTTTCGCCAGCTACTTTCTGATCGTCTGGGACTTCGTGAATTTCGCCCGGCGAAACGGCATCCCTTGCGGCGCCAGGGGCAGCGGCTGCGGCACCGTCGTCGGCTACTGTCTCGAACTCAGCAACGTCGATCCGCTCCGGTGGGAATTGTACTTCGAGCGGTTTATGGACCCTGAACGCAGCGAGATGCCCGATATCGATATGGACATCTGCCAGACCAATCGCCCCCGCGTCATCGATTTCGTCCGTCTGAAATTTGGTCACGTTGCACAGATCATTACCTTCAATACAATGGCGGCGCGGGCTGTGCTGCGCGATCCGGATTTTCCGCAGGTGGCGGCGGCGTTCCGC
>CAYMXC010000339.1:0-847 GCA_964394135.1 uncultured Phycisphaerae bacterium | reverse complement strand
CCGCGATGTCGGGCGTGTCATGGACATGCCGCTGAGCCAGGTCGATGCAATCGCAAAAAAGGTTCCCTTCGGCCCCAAGGTCACACTCAAAAACGCCCTGGAGACCGAACCGGACCTTCGCAAAATGGTCCAGGAAGATCCGCAGGTCAAGGAACTGATCGACATCGGCATGAAGCTCGAAGGCCTGGCTCGAAACGCCAGTGTTCATGCCGCCGGCGTGGTCGTGGCCGATATGCCTCTCGACGAACTGACCCCGTTGTGTAAAAGCGGCGAGGATGTACTGACTCAGTACGAGGGTGTGATCGTCGAAAAAGTCGGTTTGCTCAAAATGGACTTTCTTGGATTGCGAACCCTCTCCACGCTGCAGCGCGCCGTCGATCTGATCGAACAGCAATGCGGTAAAAAAATCGATTTCGAGCATCTGCCCCTCGATGATCCGAAAGTTTTCGAAGTCTTCACCGCCGGCAGGACCAAGGGCATCTTCCAGTTCGAATCCGACGGCATGCGCGATTTGCTGATGAGGATGAAGCCAGACCAGCTCGGCGATCTCATCGCCGCCAACGCCCTCTATCGTCCAGGTCCGATGGTGCTCATCGACGATTACATTCAGCGAAAGCACGGCGCAGCATGGGAAGCCCCGCACCCGATCGTCCGCGAAGTCCTTGGCGGAACCTACGGCATCATGGTCTATCAGGAACAGGTCATGCGCCTGTGCAATCGGCTTGGAAAAATTCCTCTCGGTCGTGCGTACAAACTGATCAAGGCGATCAGCAAAAAAAATGAACAGGTCATGCAGGCCGAGTACGATGCCTTCATCAAGGGCTGCGGAGAAAACGGCGTTTCGAAG
>CAYMXC010000338.1:0-3598 GCA_964394135.1 uncultured Phycisphaerae bacterium | reverse complement strand
CCGCTGAATCGCTCCACGAGTGAATTTTATCCGCGGCTTGCTGCTGTCGTCCACTTTAATGATCACTTCATCTTCCCGAACTTCCATCACGGTACCGATAATACCACCGATCGTCATAACCTTATCATACTTTTTCAGCGAACCCAACATCTGTTCGCGTGTCTTCTGCTCCTTGCGACGAGGCCTCAATGCGATAAGATAAAATATGATTCCGAAAACAGCAAACATGAGAATCAGGTTCAGCGGATTACCCTGCTGCTGTTCGGCACCCTGAGTTTGTGTCGTTCCTGCCGCCAAAAGATTAATTATTGTCATGATTCATCTCCTTATCCAATTGATTGTTGTTTTCCTGACCTGCCCAGGTCGAGCGCACATGCTCTACCAGGGTAGATAATCTATTTTCGCATATGGCCCGGCGAATATCCCGCATGAAATCCTGAAAAAATGAAATATTGTGTATGCTCACCAGAATCGGGCCCAGCATCTCCGACACCATGAACAGATGACGAATATAAGATCGCGTGAAATTTCGACAACAATAACATTTACACTGTTCGTCGATCGGTGAAAAGTCAAATTTATATTTTTCGTTCCGAAGCCGCATCGCGCCTCTGGACGTAAACGCATATGCGTTTCGCCCGTTTCGCGTCGGCAGAACGCAATCGAACATGTCGATCCCTGCGGCAACGCTCTCCACAATATCGATCGGCCGACCCACACCCATCAGATATCGGGGTTTATCTGCAGGCATCTTCGGCACAAATTCGTTCACGATCGCACGCCGTTTGTCGGCATCCTCGCCGACATATAAGCCGCCCATCGCATATCCCGGAAAATCCATCGCCGCCAATCGCTCCAGGCATCGGCCTCGAAGTTCCGGATACAAAGATCCCTGAACGATCCCAAACAGCGACTGATCTTCGCGTTTGTGGGCCGACCGGCATATTTCCCCCCACCGGATTGTACGATCCACCGCCTCTTGTGCCTGGGCAAATTCCACAGGCCATGGCGGACATTCGTCAAAAGCCATGATGATATCCGCACCCAGCTTGTTCTGGCTTTCGATCGCAGATGCCGGGTCCAGACGAATCAACTGCCCATCCACATGCGAGCTGAAAGTCACGCCGTCGTCGTCTATTCGACGCAGGCTTGCCAGCGAAAAAATCTGAAATCCCCCGCTGTCGGTCAGAATCGGACCGTCCCATCCCATGAAAGAATGAAGACCACCCGCTGCCGCCACAACATCGACACCAGGCCGCAGGATCAAATGATAGTTATTCGCCAGGATAATCTGTGCACCCGTCTGCTTGAGTAATAACGGGGCGATGCCCTTTACCGCCGCTCGCGTCCCCACAGGCATAAACGCAGGTGTATCGAATGCGCCATGAGCGGTGCTCACCTTCCCGACACGGGCTCCGGTGACTGAATCGATGTGACTGATTTTAAAGATTCCTGCCATAATTACATCAAACAACCCCATAAAGATCAGAATTGCCGTGCGCTCTTTTGTTACGGGGTTTAATTCTCAATATACTCACTCTATTTCCTGAAAACCACTCATCGCGGTTCCGATCTGTTCGTCAATAAGAAAAATGGCGGCCCATCGGCCGCCACTTGTCTTAAACTTCCTTATTATAGCACATTCGCGTCGACTTCTCGACCTTCCAACCTCATTTAACAAGATGACGTTCCTGCCCTTGTCCTGCCGCCTAAGCAATTCTAGTCCTTGGGGGCTTCAGCCGGAAGAGAGGTCGGGATCATATATCTAAGACCCATCAACTGCGATACCACCTCCGTCGGAACCACAACGTCCATTCTAAGAGCAGTTCCCTGGATTGAAGCATTGGCTGCCACAAGAGGCGTCTCGACTGTAGGCATCGACGCAGGTTCTTCACCGCCCTTTTCACCCATAGTCGTCGCCACCGACATAATTCCGCCGGCCAGTTTGCCAAGGTCCATATAGGCCTCGAAAATCCTTTCCTTCGGCAGCAGGGCCGCAACTTGGCTTACCTTTGTATTCTTCGCCAGTGGAGTCTCGCCTTTCAGTGCCGACTTGATGAGTTGTTCCATACCGGCCTGACCGCCGCCGAAACTGACTGCTACCAGCTTATTGTTCACTGCCGCCACATGGAACTGCACCATACCGTTGGCGGAACCCAGCACTGTGGTCATCAGCGATTTGACCTGTTGTATCTGATCACCAGGCATACCCGGCATATTGAGCAGTTTATTCATATCCATAGTGACCTGGTCTACCGATACATTACCGACCTTGGCTACACCCGCCTCATATTTGAATTTCAGTTCCGACGACCCGGCTGACTTGATATTGCTCTGAAGCTCAAGTAATTGACGGGTCAGCTCAATATACTGTTTGGCGTCTTTCGTAGAAAGTATTTGCTGGAATTCGATCAGCGGTTCGCCAGCCTTGGCTCGACGCATGTCAATCTTGAACGAAGCGCCCTGAGACAATTCCATCAACTGTTTCTGCAGAGTCTTGTATTTCTCCGCGTCCGCCGGATTCATGCCGGGGTTGATCTGCAGCAAGGCCTCCTGAAACTTCGTCATTTTGGGATTCCATGTCCAACCGCCGCACAGCATAAAGGATTCACCCGAAAGTCCCTTGACCAGCGGCTCGCTCGTCGGCTTCTGTGCCGCAAGCACACTCGCCATATCCTGACCGCCCTTGAAACTCAACACCAGACCGGCCAGAATATTGTCCGCCTCGAATTTCACGCCTATGTCAAAACTGTTCAGCTCATCGATGAATCCTATAAAAGCGTTGATCAGACCACCCAGGGCCTGCATTGCCTGAGCTTGTGCCTGAGCCTGGGAATTGCCGCTTTCCTGCGTCGACGCATCACCGCCCATTGCGCCGCCCAGTCCACCCATCTGCATCATCGCGCCGACTCCCATCAGGATCGGCTTGGCATAGGCGCCCAGCGACTGGAGATTGACGCGAATATACATGTTCGATTCTTTCATCAGTTTCGTCGCACCGGAATCCATCGATGACGCGAAACCCTGCTTGGCGGCGATGATATCTTTCACGATCAGTTCCGTCGGACCCATCACGACCAGCGTACCCTTCTTACCGAAATAAATATCACCCAATTCATCGTTCTGCCCCTTCATCAGGCCGGGAGTTTCCGTCGCCTGGCCCTTGATGCCAGTTGCAAATGCCTCGAAATCCTTTACCCCAACAATCACTGCCACAGGCCGGTCACCATAGGTTTCCTTACTCATTACAACCAAAATGATCGGCTTGGACATATCGGCCTGGCCGCTAACTCCCAGCATCCGCGACAGTTTCCGCTGCAGCACCGGAGGTTCTACTCCGAATTTGGCAGCGTAATTATCCAGCTGCTGGCTGGTCTTGCTCAGATCGTTGATTACTAACGCAACCCACGCATCCGACGGAACCACGGATAAGGCGTTAGAAACACTTCCCACGCTCCCAGGCGCCGTCGTTACCGCTACCTGACCGTAAGACAAAGACCCTGAAAATAAAACGATGAGAGAAAACGTCAATAACCCCACACCTGATTTCAACCTGATATTCCTACCTGTTTTTTCCAACATGATGCTGCTCCTTTCC
>CAYMXC010000337.1:0-3599 GCA_964394135.1 uncultured Phycisphaerae bacterium | reverse complement strand
ATAAGGTTATATCCGTGTCCAAAGTTGGGGCTGAGGAGATTACGAATACTTTCGGATTTTCGAGCGGCAGCGTAGTCGGCCTCTCAGCGAATTGCGCCCCAATTTTTAGGCCGATGAACATCGGAACGGTATTAAAAGCGCGCCTTTTTCAGCGTTTTAAGATCAGGAAGCATTTTATTATACTTGATGCCGGTGATGGTGATGACAGGGAATTTCTGTGTTTTGCGCGCGCGTACTGTAAGCTTCCGCCAGCCGTGCGCGGCGAGTACCAGATACTGTTGATAGGTCGCATATGTGATGATGATGTTAGAAAGATATACTCTCTTGCTGTTTCTTCCGGTATCAGGGACGGAGAACTAATCATCATGCACCAGCTTAATGATGAGGATATGGCTAAGCTGTATAACTTGAGCAGGCTTCTTGTAATTCTTTCTCCGCGCAATAGTGTGTGTCTTACTGCGGTTGAAGCGGTGAATTGCGGCACGCCGGTAATAGGCGCCGATAATAAGTATTCAAGAGAGACTTTAGGATATGATGAAGCTCTATTTGAGTCCAAAGATGAAGATTCGATAAAAGGTAGGCTGTATTCAGCTATGCTGGATGAATCTTTTACGCGTGACGTGATACTGAACGAGATAAAACACAGGAAAGAAGGCTCAATAGAACGGAACGCCGCGGATATGATCGGGATTTTTGAAAAAATCAGTAAACCGCCTTTTATAAAGCCTGAATACGCGGATAATGAGCGTGTTATCGAAGAAGTGCTGGACAGTATAGGACAGGTTGAAAACGGCAGCAAGGTGCATTCCTCCGATTTAATAGCCGCCGCATATTGTATAGGTCTTAATCATGTCTCTTTACCTCAGAAACAGCTGTTTGTAGATATCTCCGAATTTATCCATAACGATATTAAAACAGGCGTCCAGAGAGTAACCAGGAGCGTATTGAAAGAACTGCTGGAATTCCCACCGAAAGGAATGTCGGTGGAGCCTGACTTTGCGTCCAGCAGATCCAAAGGGTATTCGTAAGCCCGGACGTTTGTTGATAAGATGCAGGGACAGCCGAGGCACTCCTAGGACAGTGTGATCGATTTTCAGCCCGGAGATGTTTTCTTGGGTTTGCATCTGCAGCATCTTATCACCAAAGCTCAAGCAGATTGCCTGTCCCTTATGCACAGGCATGGTGTCAGTGTTTATTTTGTAGTTTACGATCTTCTCCCCATTCTCTTCCCGCATTATTGGCCGGCGCAGCACGGTGTGCATACGATACATCACGAATGGCTGCAAATAATCAGCCGTTTCGATGGGGCGGTTTGTATATCGCAAGCGGTCGCGAATGAATTTTCCGGCTGGCAGAAGGTACATTGCAAGGACAGGTTGAGACCGTTTAAAATGAGATGGTTTCATCTTGGTGCCGACATGGATAACTCCATACCCACAAAAGGCATGCCTGATAATGCTCCCAAAATGCTTGAAAAAATGGCAGCGCGGCAGACGTTTCTTATGGTGGGGACTATTGAACCGCGCAAGGGATATGTTCAGACCATTGACGCTTTCGAATTGCTATGGCAGTCCGGAGTTGACGTGAACCTCGTAATAGTGGGAAAGAAGGGATGGATGGTTGAGAAGATAGAGGCGCGTATACGTAAACACCCGGAGTATGATAAAAGGCTTTTTTGGCTTGAGGGCATAAGCGATGAGTTTCTGGAGAAGGTATATTTGAATTCAGCTTGTTTGCTGGCCGCTTCGGAGGGCGAAGGATTCGGCCTGCCGTTGATAGAAGCGGCGCAGCATAATCTGCCGATTATCGCCCGCGACATTCCCGTATTTCGCGAGGTTGCCGGAGAATACGCGTTCTATTTCTCTGGGATGGAACCGGAAACGCTTGCCGATGCCGTGAAAAAATGGCTTGCGCTAAACGCCAGAGGATGCAACCCGGCGTCTATATGTATGCCGTGGTTGACCTGGCACCAGAGTACCCAGCAACTGCTGAAAGCGATTATCCCGTGATCGAGGCATTGTTGAAAAACGTAAAGCCCATATGAAATTTTCGTAAACAAAGAGCGCGGAATAATCAAATAAGGACAAAATCCATGAATACAAAAAAGAGAGTTCTTGCGTATTTCTCTGTAGTATCGTTGTCAAGTTTGCTGCTTATTGTCATCATGCGGCTGTGGCGGGCCGATCTTTTTGTTTCGTTCGGCTATGAAGGAGATGGGTTGTCCATTTCGGCGGTCATAAAAGGAATTATCGATAACGGCTGGTATTTGAGAAATCCGATGTTGGGCGCTCCTTTGGGAGCGGACCTTTACGGATACCCCATGTCCGACCTGTTTAATTTTCTGATCATCAAAGCCATTGGAACTTTAACCCGCAGTTGGGCCGCAACTCTTAACTTATTTTTTCTCGCGACTTTTCCCCTGGTCAGCATCTCTGCCATGTTCATTTTTCTAAAGTGCAGGATCAGAACCCCGGTCGCTCTGGTATGCGCCTTGATTTATACATTCATTCCTTATCATCTTCTGCGCGGCGAAGGTCACCTGTTGCTGTCCGCATACTACATGGTGCCGGTTATATGCTGGATGGCATTGAACATGTTCGAAGAAGGGGGCTGGATATTCGGCGCAGGGAAGCCGGCGTTCAGGAATATCACCGGGAAGAAAATTATGGCTGCGCTGTTGTTTTCATTTCTTGCCGCATCTACCGGGGCATATTACGCGTTTTTTGGCATGCTTTTCATACTTTTCGCCGGGGCGGTGGCTTCAGTTAACCGCAAAAGCGGCGTTAATTTTGTGAGCGCGCTGATCCTGTCTTGTCTTATCGCCGGCATGGTGATTTTGAATATACTTCCCAATCTGATCCATCAGTTGATGAATTCTCAGGGTCCGCATATATTGAGAGGAGCCGCCGAGTCGGAGATCTATGGATTGAAGATTGCACAGCTTTTATTGCCGCGCACAGGTCATAATCTCCCGTTCTTCGCTTCCTTGCGAGACGCCTATAATAGGGCGGCGCCGCTTGTGACAGAGAACGATATGTCGGCCCTCGGGATGGTTTCGGCGATCGGCCTGGTGCTTTCTTTATGCACCGTATTCTTGTTTCGCCGCGATATAAAGTCTAATTACGGCAGGATCGGCGTGCTGAACCTGTTCGCGGTCCTGCTGGCGACCATCGGCGGCGGAGCGGTCTTCATAGCTTACTTGATAACCAAGCAGATTCGCGCGTACAATCGGATTAGTATTTTTATCGCGTTTTTTTCGCTGTTGTTCGTTGCTCATCTCTTGAGCGCGTTGTATGAAAAATACGCCGTAACCCCGAAACGCAGGCTTATTTCAGCGGCAGCATTGACTATTTTTTTACTTTTCGCGATCTGTGACCAAGTGCCAATACGCTGGGGAAGCTATGCTCGGTATCAGGAAAAGATCGCTTCGGACAAGAAGTTTTTTTCCGCGGTAGAATCCGCCCTGGGGAAGGACTCGTCGGTATTTCAACTGCCGTATTTTCCTTTTCCCGAGACTCCTCCTCTCAACAAAATAACGGATTATGAGCACTTCAGGGGGTATCTGAATACCCGGGGAGTGAGATGGAGTTACGGAGCTT
>CAYMXC010000336.1:0-3623 GCA_964394135.1 uncultured Phycisphaerae bacterium | reverse complement strand
TAACAGGTAACAATTTCATTTAAGCACATGCAGAGGAAACTCGTGTGTGATGAATGTACCATAGGCGACTCGAAAAATCCATCCTGCAAGAAAAGCGGCGATAAAGCCGAGGATGAGCCATTTTCTGGGCCAGCGTCCCCAGACAGGCTGCCAGCCACGTCCGGTGATGAGCGTTCTGGCAGCCCCCCAGCCGAGATAGATGACAAGGAGGCATAGGAGGGCGCCAAATGGCTGGGCCTTAAAGGCCAAATCGGGTCGGCCGTGCATCATGTAGGTAAAGGCACGGGTCATGTAGCAGGTTGGGCATGGATAGCCGTAGTGATAGAGAAATCCGCACGGGGGTAAAAACGAGTATGCGTGGCCGAAAGGGTTTTCCAGTTTTTTGGGCTGGAGATAGAGGGCGGCCCCAAGCAGAGCGATGACGCCTGCCAGGACGATTGCCCCACGGATTCGCCACCGGATGGAAGATGATTGGTTGTTATTTGAGTTGTTCATTGATTTTTTCCGCCAGTTGATCGTAGAGTTTAGCGGCCGGATGAGTTGGGGCCGCAGCAATAGGCTTTCCCGCATCGGCCTGGGCCGCAACATCAGGGTACAATGGGATGGAGGCCAAGAGATTTACATCGCCGAAACTGGCGATTTTTTTCCCACCGCCGTTTCCGAAGGGATAGCTGATTTCCCGGCAGTGTGGGCATACATAGCCTGCGAAATTTTCCACGATGCCGAGGAGTTTGAGTCCGACTTTTCGAGTGAAGTTGACGGATTTTCGGACGGCAGTGAGAGCGACTTCCTGCGGACTGGTGACGATGATCGCGCCGTCGGGGTTCGGGATGAGCTGGACGAGCTAGAGAGGTTCGTCGCCGGTGCCGGGAGGGCAGTCGATGATAAGGTAGTCGAGCCTGCCCCAGATGACGTCGGCGAGGAATTGCCGGATGGCACTCATTTTCATGGGTCCGCGCCAGATAACGGCGTCGTCGGCGTTGTTGAGGAAGATGCCCAGGGAAATGACCTTGATGTTCCAGGCGGTTTCGAGTGGCAGGATTCCCTTTTCGGTGGCATCGGGTGCTTTATTAAGGCCCAGCATGACCGGCACGGTCGGACCGTGGAGATCGGCATCGAGCAGACCGACTTTTTTCCCGCACCGGGCCAGGGCACAGGCCAGGTTGACGGCGACGGAGGATTTTCCAACTCCACCTTTGCCGCTGAGGACGATGATTTTGTGCTTGACCTCCGCCAGTCGGCTGGCGATGGCCTGCCGGGCCTCGGCGAGGAGGAAGCCTTGTGAGAAAGATGCAGTGTTATTCTGTGTATCAGACATTAATTTTACCTTACCAAATAATAGTCCTTATCCTGCCTTTTCTGGGACAGGATTTTGTTTTCTTCCAATAAAAGTTCGACGGCTTTGACGACCTCGTTTCGTACGGCGCCGAGTCCGTCGACAATATCGTCGATGGTGCAGGGGCGTCGACGGAGCATCTCCAGGATTGCTTCGGTGCATGCATGGAATTCGCCGGTGTTTTTCGGGTGCGGAAAGTCCGCAATGATCTGTGCTCTGGGAGTAAACAGATCGGCCAGCTTATCCAGCACGTTCGGTTCGACGGCCCGGACGTCCTGTTCCGCGGGGGGGCGGACGGCGGTATTCAGTTGGACGCGTGCGAAATGGAACCGGCGGCAAAGTTCAGCGATGCGTTTGACGTGGGCCGGGTCGTCGTTGACACCGTTGACGATGAAGACTTCCAGCCAGACCTTTTGCGGACAGGTATCCGCCAGTCGCTGCAGGCCGAAGACAAGACGCTCGAAGGTGGCTTCCGGAGCGGGGCGGTTGATTCTGGCGTAGGTTTCCGCGTCGCCCGCGTCAAGCGACGGGAGGATCAGGTCGGCTTTTACGACGGCATCGAAGACTTCATCCATCCAAAGTGTCGAGCCGTTGGTAATGATATCGACGGGAACGTCGGTAATGCGATGGATGCGGTCGATCAGCTCGCCCAGGCGGGTATAGAGCGTTGGTTCGCCCGAGCCGGCCATGGTGATGTAATCGGGTTTCGGGCCATGTTCGAGAGCTTCCTTGATTTGCGTCAGAACCGCTTCGATCGGTACGTATTCGCGACGGTCGATCGCGTGCTGCGGAGTTCGGCCGAGCTGACAGTAGATGCAGTTGAAGGAACAGAATTTAAACGGGATCAGGTCCACCCCCAGCGAGCGTCCGAGCCGGCGGCTGGGGACGGGGCCGAAGACGTATTTCGGATTTTCTTTTTGATCCGCGGCTACCATTGTGCCTCCTCGAATGGGTTTGAAGGCCCCTTGGCCTTGGGTTTGGGGAGGATATTGAGGATGGCCTCGGCCAGTTTCAAGTCACTCTGGAGAGTGATTTTGATATTGGTCTGATCGCAGGGGACGATATAGACCTTGCAGCCTGCGAGTTCGGCGACCTGGGCATCGTCGGTGATATCGCGTGCAGATGCGGGCAGTTTTTTGTAGGCATTCCTGATAAGATCGGCCTTGAAGACCTGGGGCGTCTGGGCCATCCAGAGGTGATCACGTGGTACGGTTTGTTCGACAAAGGAATCTTTGCTGATTTTTTTCAAGGTGGCGGTGACTTCTGAGGCGAGAAGAGCTGCACCGTATTTTTCAGCAGCCTGGAAAACTTCGGTGATTTTCTCGCCAGTGAGGCATGGTCTGACTGCGTCGTGGATAGCGATGAGGTCTGCCTGGGGATCGACAGCTTCAAGAGCGAGTTGTACGGTCTGGAATCGCTCTGCTCCGCCTTTGAGGAGTTTGACATTCATGAAGCCGAGGTTGGCACCGAATTTTGTCTTTACAAAATCATAATCATCGGGACTGACGACCAGCAAGGTCTGGCAGACGTCGTCGCGATTGATAAAAAGTTCGAGGGTTCGCAGGAAAACGGCGCGGCCGTCGATGGTGGCGAAGGGCTTTTTGATTTTGCCGCCGAAACGCCTGCTGGCGCCTGCGGCTGGTATGATGACTGAAACTTTCGGCATTTGTTTAACTCTCCTGATTGTAATTTCGATCGTTATTAGGCTGGCTCTCGTCGATGCGGGCAAAGATCATTCTACCCGCGGAGGTCTGGAGCGAGCTGGTGATGTTGACGGTAAGGAATTCGCCGATGCGTTTTCGTGCACCTTCGACGACGACCATGGTGCCATCGTCAAGATAGCCGATTCCCTGGCCCTGTTCTTCGCCGGGTTTGACGATTTTGATATCGAGGGTTTCGCCCGGCAGAACAATAGGCTTGAGGGCGTTGGCCAGATCGTTAACATTGACGACCTCGACGCCACGGATGTGTGCGACTTTGTTGAGGTTGTAGTCTGTGGTGACGATTTTGCCCTTGAGTTCTTCGGCGAGGTTGACGAGTTTCTGATCCACGGGCTGACGGTTGTTATAGGTTTGTTTGTCGAAGATGCTGATTTGCATGGTTTTTTCGCTCTGGAGTTTGTTGACGATGTCGAGTCCGCGCCGCCCGCGGTTGCGCTTGAGCCGTTCGGGCGCGTCGGCGACAAGCTGAAGCTCCTGGAGGACGAATCGCGGGACGAGCAAGCGAGTGTCGAAAATTTTGGTTTTGGCGATAGCGAGGATACGGCCGTCGATGATGTCGGATGTAT
>CAYMXC010000335.1:0-3627 GCA_964394135.1 uncultured Phycisphaerae bacterium | reverse complement strand
GCGGGTTCGCTCACAAAACGAAAAACCGCCTTGCCGTCCACAAGCCCTCGCAGACATCGGCCGACTTTAAATACGGCTTCGATCCGACTTTTTTGTTTCCCCACGACGCTGGCCATCAATAATTCCTCCATCTATGGAAAAACATTTTCCGTTCGGTGCGCAATTTTTTGGCCACTATCCAGCGCCGACACAATCCACTATATCATTTCTTACTTATCGGCACTTATTGCCCCCCTGCTTAATTTCCATTTATCAGACATCAGGAATTGGACGAATAATAAAAACAACGCGCACTTTTTGCGCTGCGGGTACATAAACCGAATGAGAAAAAGGATTATTTATCCCCATATTTGGTCGATCGGGATAAATTCACATCAAGATTGTGAAAGGAAATTGATTCACCTTGCCGCGCCTGAATTTTCGGACTTTTCGCTCCACAGGATTCGCCGATCACCAATTGTGGTGGTAGAACCAGCGATCGGCTGGATGATCGTTTGTTTTCAAAATCTTTGGGATTTTCCAGCTCTTCCATCAAAATATTCGCCGCCTGCCTCGCCACATCGCCAGGACGTAAATCCACAGATGTAATGGATGGCAGGCACGCTGAACCGATCTCCCAACGATCGGTCGAAACCACCGCCATATCCTCCGGAACCTTCATCCCAAGCTCCGCCAGCGCCCGAATCAACCACAACGCCCTGCCGTCGTTTCCAACAATAATACCCTGGGGCTTCCCCGGCAAAAGGTCTTTCAAACAGCGGTGCATATTCGGAAGATTCGATTCCAGCGGTTCATCCGTCTGCCAGATCAGAGATCTGTCCGCAACAATATTCGCTTCCTTCATCGCCTGCAGATAGCCGCTGAATTCCTGCATAACCGACTGATTCCGCGATCCGTCCTGAATGATCGCAATTCGGCGATATCCCAGCGAAAGAAGATGTTGCGTCACCAGATAGCCTGCGGCGGCATAGTCCGACGTCACAAACGGAAAGGGAACATCCCCTATTGGCGGCTCGACAAAAACGCAGTGCTTGAACGGTTTGAACAGCTCGGCTACCTTGTTGCCATACTCCGGATACGTATGGGACAAACAAATCACTCCATCCACACCGCGACCCAGGAAATCATTGACATAGTTGCTGATCCGTTCGAATTCTCCGTGCGAATAACCCACCATCAGTCGATAGCCGTGATCGGCCGCCATTCGCTCGATACTCGACAATTCCTTGATGACCGTCTCTGGCGCCAGCGAATCGATGATCCCCCCGATAATTTTGGATTTCTGACCCGCAAGCTGACGGGCCGCCAGATTCGGACGGTAGTTAAGTTTGGCGGCGATCTTACGAACCCGACCGGCAGTCGCCTCGCTGACCCTAGTGTTCTTGCCGCCGGTGTCGTGAAGCACCTTGGCTACAGTGATCTTGGAAACGCCTGCCTTCCGGGCGATATCGATCAACCTAACTTGATTCGGACTTCCTGTCGACATTATATTGATCCATGTCTATTTTGCCTTTATCGGCACAAAACAAACTTTCTATCAATTATATTATGAAATAATATCATAAATTAATCAATGCCTTTTCATCATTCTATCTATTTATTATATCTGTTGACAAAAAAAGAAAAGGCCCCCTTCCGTTCTTTCAAAAAATCGCAACCTTTATGTTATGCCTAATCTCTGGAATTTGGACACAACTATTTTTTCAAGAGCTTATATTCAATTGAATCGGTCAGGGCTTGCCAGGAGGCGTCGATGATGTTTTCCGACACACCGATAGTTCCCCAGTGTTCCGTCTTATCCGCCGATTCAATTATGACACGAACCTTGGCGGCGGTGCCCGCGCGCGAGTTGATCACTCGCACTTTGTAATCGACCAGGGTCATTTCGGCTATTTTCGGATAATACGGCAAAAGTGCCTTCCGCAGGGCGGCATCGAGCGCATTGACAGGACCATCACCGTCCGCTACCTGATGCTCGACCTTGCCGTCAACGGCAATTTTGATGATCGCCTCGGTCGACAAATGGGAATTACTGGTTTTGTAAATCTCAATCCGATAATGGGCCAGGTCGAAAAATTTGCGATATTGCCCCAGAGCCTTGAGAACAAGTAAATGGAAGGACCCTTCCGCAGCCTCGAATTGATAGCCTTCATTCTCCAAATCCTGAACCTGGGTCAGGATTTTTTTCACCAGGTTTTTATCCTGCAGCTGCTGCATCATGGCGCTCTTGGCCAAGACGTTGCTGGCGCCGGACAATTCGCTGATGAGCACTTTCCGGGTGTTGCCCACCGTCTCGGGGGGAACATGTTCATAACTGCTGGTATCTTTTAGGATAGCGTGAACATGCATGCCGCCCTTGTGAGCAAACGCACTGGACCCGACAAAAGGCTGATTTTCGCGAAGATTCAGATTGGCCACCTCGTAAACATAACGCGACAGCTCCGTAAGCTTTTTCAAATTACCAGACGCCGGCAAGGCCTGAAATCTCATTTTCAAAACCAGATTCGGAATGATCGAAGTCAGGTCGGCATTGCCACAGCGCTCGCCGATGCCGTTGATGGTGCCTTGGACAGACCGGGCACCGGCCCGAACGGCAGCGAGTGAATTGGCCACGGCGACATTTCCGTCATTATGGCCATGAAAACCAATTATGACCGAACTGCCCAACACTCGGTAAACTTCGGTGGTGATTTCAGACACTTCTTCAGGCAGGGTCCCTCCGTTGGTATCACACAAACAGAGGGTGGTCGCGCCGGCGGCAGCGGCTGCCGTCAACACTTCGAGGGCATATTGAGGATTTCGTTTATACCCATCGTAAAAATGCTAGGCGTCAAAAATAACCTCTCTGCCTTTTTTCCTGCAATAGGCCAGAGACTGATCCACCATCTCAAGATTTTCCGACAGTGTGGCGGACAACACTTTTTTAACCTGGTACTCATCTGCCTTGCCGACGATCGTTACGACCGGCGCCTTGCTGGCGATGAGGGCTCCGATGCTCGGATCGTCCGCAACGGCCGCCCCCCGCTTGCGGGTCATGCCGAACGCCGCTATTTTGGCATTTTGAAATTTGATCTTCCGAACTTCGGCAAAAAAGGCCTCATCCTTCGGATTGCTCAGCGGATAACCGCCTTCGATATAATCGACACCCAGATCGTCGAGCTTCCGGGCAATGGAGAGTTTGTCGATCAGGGAAAGCGAAACGCCTGCCCCCTGCGTCCCGTCACGCAGCGTCGTATCATACACACAAACCCGTTCTTCCGATCTGATTTCTTTTGTCATGGCTTAACCCGTCTGGACCTGCCAGGTCCAATTCAACACTTCACGATCATAACTCAGCAGCTCGCCGGGAGTGAAAAACAATTCAATTTCCCGCCCGGCAGATTCCAGTGAATCGCTGCCGTGTACAAGATTATAACGCACAGAGATGGCAAAATCTCCCCGAATGGTTCCCGGCAAGGCCTTTCGCCCATCGGTGGCCCCCAGCATCTGACGCACAACGGCAACGGCCGACGGACCTTCCAGAACCATTACAATGACCGGACCGGAGGTTATATAATCAACCACGTCGTCAAAAAAATCCTTGCCGCGATGCTCCGCGTAATGCCGCTCCGCCAGTTCCCGGGTAAT
>CAYMXC010000334.1:0-3629 GCA_964394135.1 uncultured Phycisphaerae bacterium | reverse complement strand
GCTGATTGAGGGATCGATTTTCCATTGGCAAAAAATAAATCCAGAACATCGGCGGAAGAAAATTAAAAAATCGCTTCGTTCGCGGATTCTCAGCTAAATAAAAAATCGATCCCTCAATCAGCAGCAATACCGTAACTATCCCGAACGGGTCATGAATCATATGACAAATTCCGGTCCTTCAATGTGAATCTGTTCGTACTGGTTGCGATGATAAAGAAAAAATACGCCGTCTAGATCGATATAATCGAATGATCCGCTGCCGGCTGCACATAAAATACCCGCCGACAGCCCAACCATCGTCTCCGTCATGCATCCGATCATTAGTTTCATTTTGTGTTTTTTGGCCATACGAATCATCGTCGCCGACTCGGCAACGCCGCTCTTGGCAAATTTGATATTCACCCCGTCGGCTAAATTTCCATCGATTACACGCTGCAGATCCTCGCTGGAAAAAACCATTTCGTCCACGAGTATCGGCATCGGACATCGCCCCCGAATCCGCTTAAAACCATCGTAATCGTGCTTCGGTAACGGCTGTTCCACCAGCTCGATCTGAAAACGTTTCTTCGTGATACGATCCACCATTCGGAGAAAACTTTTTACGCTATATCCCTGGTTACCGTCAATCCGCAGCGCAAACGATTCCAGATTGTCCGACAAAAATCGGTAAACAAAGGAAATGATCCTTTCGTCCGCTTCGATATCGCCGCTGACCTTCAGCTTATAGGTGTGAAATCGTTTCTTCAGCACATATCGCACCCATCGTTCCAGACCTTCCAGGTCGGTGAGAAAAGGCAGAGTAATATCAGTCTCCAGTCGCTTGAGCCGACCGCCCCAATATTCATGCTCCGCGATATTCCGACTCACAAGCGCCGCACGAAACAGCGCTGTCTCCAAACCCGCAATAGTCATCGGATTATCCAGATACGCTTTTCGCATCGGCGGGATCAGCGGCGAATATTCCTGAATCGGCATCCCTAAAAATCTCGGCGATTCCTTCGCCAAAATCTCTTTGATCGTCGGAACAGTCTCGTGTTTTAATACAAAACTGGTCGGAACTTCGCCCACCGTGCTTCGACCGTCGTCAAGCGTGACCTTGACAATCACACTCTTCATTACGCTCTTTTGGCCCAGCGAGGTAGAAAACAGCGTCCGCAGCGGCCGCTGAATCGCACGAAACTGTATTTTCTCAATCCGATTCATCTGCGATCAGACCACCTTCAGCCAGATTTTAAAGGCCATGCCTTCGATATCGATTTCCTTGGTCGCAGGACCTTCGCCGCTCCCGGCCCGCAGATTCACCGCCAGCGTCTCACTTTTAATATATCCGCCCATCCCGTCCAGCACCGCATTGAAGTCCGACGGACCTTCCACTGCAAGATCAATCCGAGCCTCATAGGCCAAATCCATTTCCTTCCGAATCTGCTGAATGTGATGGATCAGCTCCCGCGCCAAACCTTCCTGCCGCAGCGACTCGTCAATCTGAGTCTTGAGCACCACCAGCACATCGGGACCCTGCGCCGCAGCAAACCCGGAATGAGCCTGCAGGCCGATTTCAACTTCCTCGCTGCCCAGCTCGATCTCCCGGCAGTCTACTGTCAACTTGAAACTCCCCCGGCTAACCAGTTGCCGACGCGCCTCGCTCCCGTCTATGCCCTCCAGCGCCTGCTTGATCTTAGGCGCAAGCGATCCGAATTTTGGCCCGAGATTCCGGAAGTTCGGCTTGATCAGATAATCGACATACTCACGCGCTTCTGTCACAAATTGGACCGCCTTTACGTTCAATTCCTCTTCAATCAATCCGCGATATGCCTCCAGAATCTTCGCCTTTTCCGCATCAACCAGAACCAGTTCTACCTCCGACAGCGGTTGACGCACCTTCAGCTTCTCTGCCGCACGGGCAGAGCGGCCAAGCGCAACGATTTCCCGCACCAGCGACATCTCCTCCAGCAGTTCCTGGTCGATCAATCGTTCATCCGCCGTCGGCCAGTCCGTCAAATGCACGCTCGCTCCGCTTTTGAATTGATGACCTTCCAGATTCTGATAAATCGTCTCCGCAAAAAACGGCACGAACGGTGCCATCAGCCGCGACAGTGTCGTCAGACACTCGTACATCGTCCAGTACGCGTCAAACTTATCATCGTCTTTTCCGGCCTTCCAGAACCGATCACGCGATCGGCGAACATACCAGTTGCTCATCGCGTCAACAAAATCGCACAACGCCACTGCCGCAGGATGCGTCTGATATTCGTCCATCCGCTGCGTCACCAGCTTGATCGTCCGATGCAGCTCCGCCACGATCCACCGATCCAGCGGCGAACGCTGGATCACAGGCCTACACTGGCATTCCGACGGCGTAAATCCGTCAATATTGGCGTAAATCACAAAAAAGCTGTAAACGTTGTACAAACGAATCAAGAATTCCCGTTGCGATTCCGCTATCGCCGACTGATCAAACCGCGCCGAAGTCCACGGCGGCTGGCCGAAATAAAAATACCATCGCAGTGCATCGGCGCCTTCACGATCGAGAATCTTTTTCGGCTCGTCATAATTCCTCAGCCGCTTCGACAGCTTCTTGCTGTCCTTCCCCAACAGCAACCCCAGCACGATGCAATTTCGATACGGATGCGGATATTGCTGATTCTCAAACAGCAGCGTACTGATTGCTAATTGTGAATAAAACCAGCCGCGTGTCTGATCGATGGCCTCGGAAATAAAGTCCGCCGGAAAATGCGACTTGAACTCCTCGACGCCACGATGTGGATAGCCCCACTGTGCAAACGGCATGCATCCGCTGTCGAACCAGCAGTCGATAACCTCCGACGTCCGCTTCATCACTCCGCCGCACTTCGGACACTGCACCGTTACCTGATCGATGAACGGCTTATGCACAGCCATGTTTTCCGGCAAACTCGGATCTGCTTTGCGACGCGATTCGAAGTCTTCAAACGCCTGCGGATTTGCCGCCAGCAAGTCTGCCTTTGAACTGAACGCTGACATGTGCCGGCAGTTTGTATTCTCGCAAATCCAGATCGGCAGCGGCGTGCCCCAGAATCGTTCCCGACTCAGTGCCCAGTCAATATTGTCCTCCAGAAAGTTCCCGAACCGACCATTCTTGATATGTTCCGGAAGCCAACCGATATGCTGGTTGTTCTCAATAATCTGATCCTTCTTTGCCGTCGTCCGGATAAACCATCCCTCGCGGGCATAATAAATCAGCGGCGTGTCGCATCGCCAGCAGAACGGATAACTGTGTTTATATCCCTCACGCCGAAATAACACACCGCGTTTCTTCAAATCTTCGATAATCTTCGGGTCCGCCTGCTTGATGAACATCCCCGCCCACGGCGTAACCTCCGGCTTGAACTTGCCCCGGTTGTCCACCAGCTGAACCACAGGCAGATCGAATTTTTGTCCCACCGCGTAGTCGTCAGCGCCGAACGCCGGTGCGCAGTGAACGATGCCCGTCCCGCTTTCCAGCGTCACGAAATCCGCATCCACTACATAATGGGCCTTCTTCTCCGGCGCGATGAAACTATAAAGCGGCTCGTATTCCATCCCAACGAGATCCGCCCCCTTCACTGTGCCGACAATCTCGTATTCCAGCTTGCCCATGACCTGCTTGACCA
>CAYMXC010000333.1:0-3633 GCA_964394135.1 uncultured Phycisphaerae bacterium | reverse complement strand
GCCGAACGTCCAAATCTCGCCCTGGCGATTCAGCTTGCGCGCTCAGCCGATAAAATGGCTCCAATGCGTCCAATGCCCAAAATCGCCTTGGCGCTTGGCCTAGCTCGAAGCGGCGAAATTGTGCAGGCCGACAAACTCATTCGACAGATCGATGAGCCTGCCAACCCGCTGGTCGTGATGGCACATGTTTTCGTGGAAGTCAACCGGCGTCAGTTCCGGCAGGCTCGGGAGATCCTTACCAAGGCACTTCCAAACGTTCTTCCCGGTCCGTTACGGGATGTAATGCTGAGCGTGGCAAAGGATTTGGAAATCACCGCCCCCCCGTTGCCGGATTTGGCGGCGATACAGAAGCTAATGAAATCTTTCGACATGCGTTATCTCCGTTCGCCCTCGACATACGGCGATTTGTGCAACATTGCAGTCTCGGCAAAGGGCGATCTGACACGAGGCCAACCGGTTGATTTGACCATTCACCTGACAAATATCGGCCCGGTCACACTGACCATTGGACCTGGCAGCATGATCAACCCCGTTTGCCTCCTGGAAATCGCTCCCGTCGAATCGGGCGATCGGAAATTTTATATTTATGTGCCGCTGGAGTCCCGCCAGATTCTGCCGCCGGGCAAGACGATCGTTGCGAATATTTTGCTCGACCAGGCACCTGGGCTCGATACGTATATTGCCAATCGCGATCCGTCGATCAGCAAGTTAAAGGTCGAGGCGCGGATCATGACATCAGTTCCGCTTAAGTCCGACGAAACGATACTTCTGATACGATCACCGGCGGTTCGCATCGATCTGCCTTCGATGAATGTGCAGAATGCGACGGATATGATTGAGCTGTTGCGCAGTCCGATCGCGCATAACCAGTGGCAAACGGCCCGACATGCGCATTGGTTCCTGCTTGCACGGCATTTGAACCGCCAGCAGCCGGAGATTGTTTCCGGTATGCTGAACCAACTCAAAACCGACGATATTCAGACTCAGGCGGCTTTTGCCTGGTCACTTCGATATGCCCGGCCCGATGCGAATCTGTTCAACGCTCTGGCATCGAAGCTCAATTCCAAGGACTGGCTGGTCCGGTTCATGATCCTGGACACCCTGGGCCAGTTGCAGGGCAAATCTGCCAACACACTGTTCAGCGTCTACGCCGTCAACGACTCGGATGAATTGGTCCGCCAGCTTTGCGCTGGCTATCTCTTATACCGTTATTAAAAGTTCACATATGAATTGATATTGCAGGTGAAAATGAAAGATTTGAATAATATTTTGATTACCAATGACGATGGAATTTTAGCACCTGGACTGCTAGCTCTTGCCAACGCAGTGAAAGATATCGGGGCGATCTCAATCGTCGCGCCTGAAACGACACAGAGTGCAGCTGGACATTCGATCACACTGAGCGATCCGCTGATTTGCTCGCAGGTAGAATTGCCTGGTGGCTTCTCAGGTTACAGCGTCGCAGGCCGACCGGCGGATTGTGTGAAACTGGGACTGGTGGAACTGCTGCCTCAAATTCTACCACCGCCGGGCAAGCCCGATCTGGTATTAAGCGGCATCAATGCCGGAGCGAACGTCGGCATCAACGTGCTGTATTCGGGAACGGTGGCGGCAGCGATCGAATCCGCATTTTTCAACATCCCTGCTGTGGCGCTGTCCTTGTGCATCCGGGACAAGGTCGATTTCGACTACGCAGGAAAAGTCGCTCGATACGTGCTGGATGTTCTGCTGGAACGACAGGTGTTACGCCCGGGCCTAGTTTTCAACGTGAACATTCCGCCATTGGAATGCGGCTGGCCCAGGGGAATCAAGGTCGTTCCGCAATCAACCCAGTGCGGCAACACTGTTTTCGATCGACGAATCGATCCGCGAGGTCGGCTGTATTTTTGGCTGACGGGTGAAGTCGGACGATGCGAGGAGCCGCACGAAACGGACATCCAGGCGATTGACGAACATTATGTTTCCATCACGCCGCTTATGTTTGACCTGACTGATTATCGCTGCATGACGGATTTGAACAACCTGATAATCTGAGGAAAATCATGCCGGCTCGATCGAAATCGATAACCGATCAAAACTTGATCCCGTCGTCGATAACGCAGACTAAGCGGTCATTCGTCCTACCGGTTGAGTGCGAAGATTTGAAATCCTGCTCCCGCGAAACAGCAAAGTATGTACAGCGGTTCGAACGTTTCCAACTGGCGGAATCGGCTCATCTGCTGGTGGACGGCCGCCAGGCCTTTCCCGAAATGCTGTCGGGAATTGATTCATCGACCAAAAGCGTGGATATGGAAACTTACACGTTTTGTGCGGATCGCACGGGAAGGCGATTCCAGGAATCGCTTCGTCGTGCCGCCCGGCGTGGAGTGCAGGTTCGGCTAATTTACGATTACATCGGATCGCTGGGAATTCCCGACCGTTTTGTAAGGGAAATGGTCGACGACGGCGTAAACGTATCAGTGTATCATCCGTTAATTCTTTCGAGGCCGAGTTGGGCGATCAATCGTCGCGATCACCGAAAAATCCTTATCATCGACCAAATATTCGGATTCACAGGCGGAATAAATATTTCCGATGAATATGTCGGACCGGAAGAAGGCGGAAAAGGCTGGCGGGACACCCACGTCCGTCTGGACGGCCAGCAGGTGGCTCTGTGGATGCAGCAACTTTACGAATACAGCTGGCGACACTCTACACCTTATTATCACACCCGCACCAACACCATGAAATTGCGTGCAGGCATTCGTCGGCATTTCATGAAACCTGTAACCATCAAGACCCTGGCGAAAACGGCTGCCGCTGCTGATCTGCATGAAAAAGGGAAAGTTGCTGTCCAGATCCTAGGTAATCGGGAATTTCATTGTCGCCGGCGAATTCACCAGGCGTATTTGCACGCCATACAAAACGCACGATTCTATGTTCTGATTGAAAACGCCTATTTCATTCCCGACGGTCACGTGCGAGAAGCACTGGCTCAGGCAGTTAAACGGGGAGTGACGGTGGCGATGGTCGTGGCGAAAAATGGCGACGTGCCGATCGCTGCCTATGCAAGTCGAAACCTGTATAATACGCTGCTTGAATCCGGTGTACGGATATTCGAATGGCCTCGCGCCATGATGCATGCCAAAACCGCTGTCATTGACGACGCCTGGGCCATCGTTGGAAGTTATAATTTCGATTCTCGAAGCCTCTTCCATCAACTCGAAGCGGTAGCGGTCATCGCCGATCCGATTTTTGCCCGCCGCCTGCGCGAACAGACCATGACTGACATAACCCAGTGCGAGGAGGTGACGCTTGAGCAACACAAAATGCGACCCTGGTATCGCAGATTGCTCGAGCCGGCCGCTTACCTGCTCCATTACTGGTTATAAAAAAGGCGGGAAAGCAATTCCCGCCCTTTTCTCGTCGTTTTCGATTTATTTACTTGCGATCAATATTCCTTGTCCCAATCCGCTTCAATATCTTGTGCTGCGGTCTCGGATATCCAGAAATTGCTCTTGAGGATCTGATGGATCGAAGTTGGAAGTTTGGGCGTAACCGGCCCGTGGGCACAAAGCCGCGTCATAAGCCGTTGCCAGGAGGTGGTGGTGCCGTGCACGGAAATGGAATTCACGTCCAATCGATACTTTGAAC
>CAYMXC010000332.1:0-3666 GCA_964394135.1 uncultured Phycisphaerae bacterium | reverse complement strand
ATATACCGAAAGTATAGCCAGCACTGAGCTTAACTTACGAAAGTCCGGTTATGAAACCCTGTCGATCGAACCTTTGCCAGTTGTTCCGGAAATGGACCAGAACGGCCGGAAGGAGGAAAAAATCGATCTGCCTGCCGATTTTTCCGATCGATGGTGGTATCGGCCGTTCATGGACGCCCGGCATCGGCAGTGGTTTTTGATTTTGGCTGGGGGGCTGATCGTGACGGCGATTGTTACCGCGATTGCCAGCATGGATCGCCGACTTCGCGCATTGGGATTTTAAAATTTTTCTGAGTGGGAAAACTTTTTACCTCGGTGGATGAATTCGACCTCAAATTGCGGCCTTTTCCTTTTTAATTCTTGCCGATATCCGTATAATTTGACGAATATGAAAGTGTTCTAACGAGGTTTGGATTATGATGTTAGCGGACAGGAGATTTTGGCGGCGTGGACGATGTCCGCGGTCGTTTTCGCTGGCGGAGCTGATGATTTCCGTCGGCGTGCTGGGTATCGGTATGCTGATTGTCGCCGCCGCCTTTCCCGTAGCGTTGGATCAGACCCGCCAGGCGGTGGAAATGTCCACCAGCCAACTGGTTTTTAACGAAGCAGTGACGAAACTCAAAACGCAGGTGTCCTGGCTGGAGCTGGAAACTTATTTTGCGTATACAATGCGGGTTGGCAATTCGAATATTTACTTGCTCAGAGATTTTGACCAAAAAAAGACAGGACCTGGGAACCCGCGGGTTTTTGACAATTTTCATCAAGACGCTGACCCTAGCGCTACCCCTGCGGTAAGTTCCGATCTTGTGTATTCTGCCGACAGCAGTTATGGCTGGATGGCGACAGTTCAGAAGATCGGGGATCAGTGTTATAAGTTTTGGATTTTTGTGCTTCGTGAGCCGAGCGGGATGTGCGACAGTACTGGGACTTACAAGTTTGCATGGCAGAGAATTGCAGGTACGCCTAATCCGGTGCAAAATAATACACCTGCGACTGAAACTAAAAAGCTTACAATCGCTATTACAGCGGCACTCATGCGGGAGATGTCGGTTTTGCCAGATAATCGGCCATGGTATCGAGGTGTTGATGTCGGCCAGGCGGCTGGGGGAAACCAGACGATCATTTGCTACAAGCGAGTTTCCGGCGGTTATCAACTTGGTAATTCTGACGATCAGATGACAGATGTTCGATTCATGGTCTATCCCGTGCCGACGATTGGCGCTCGAGTGACGCGGAAGAATCCGGTGGTGGCGGTGTATCAGGCGGTGATCACTTATTAAGGAGCAGGCAGCAGGGCGTTGTGAACAGAAAAGAAGACGGTATGAATTTCGGAAAAGGACAAAAAAGGAAAAATCGGATTCGAGCGTTTACGCTGGCGGAGTTGATCGTGTCCATGGTGGTTTTGATCATTCTGCTGGGCATTACGGGGATGATCTACAAGGTTTCGTCCGACGCGGTGCGGCTGAACAATGCGACGGTTACCGCGACATCGGATTTCAACGCTCTGACGCGGCAGGTGAAGACGGCGCTGGACGGCATCGATACCGACGGCTACCTGGTGATTTACGGCAGAAAAATCGATGCGAATCTTGCGGAAAAGACGGCTGAGGGGAAGATATTGTATAACGCGACCAACGGGCTGAAGGAAGCCCGCAGCGATGTGATTTGTTTTTTCACGACGGGTAATTTCAAGTCGATGAAGGACAATACGACAACCGCCAATTCGGGATGGGTTTATCTGGGTCATACGGGGCAGATCACACCAGCCGGCAAATACGGTACTTCGCCGTATGATGGGAATTCGGCCACCAACCCGCTGATCGTCAACCGCTGGGTTTTGTCGAGGTATCAGATTTTGTTTACGCCGGGAAAGACGGGGGGCGATTACCGTGACACCAGCATAGGACGATGGATGGCGTTTATTTCTACTAATCCTGATGTTGTAGCGAAAGACTACGGAAAAATTCGCGATCTTTTTTTCGATTACTGGCTTAATAGTGTGACGATAGGCACGCCGCCTGCGGTCGATTTCGATAATAATATCACCTTTGCCTATACCCTGCCGAATAGCGGCAGTTTTAAAGTTGAGTTTGCGATGCCGGCGTCGTTTCCCGGAAGTTTGAATACGAATGGTGCCAAGGATCAACCGGAACGTTATACAGCGGGAAATATCGTTTGGCGGGACGCGATGACGCCGAACCCAAGCACTCCCCAGGCCACTACAGGTTTTGACCAAAATAATGCCAATATGATCAACGCGGGAGACATCACGGGTGGTCGGCCGAACGACCAAATGGTTGTTTTTGGTCCTAGTGATCCGTGGCCGATTATGATTCGCTTTACGCTTCGGAAATACGATGAGAATTTGTCGCTGATCAGTGAAGACGCGGAGCCCAATAGCAGACATGGGGGCGTGACCCTGGAATACGTCTACAAACTTCCCGCCAGGCAATAGACGCAAGTCTTTCCCTCGCCCGTATAATGGAAGAGACAGTTTTGGAGGATCAATATGTTGCCGGTGCAATATAGTTATGCGATATACAAGCGTGGAACGGCTTTGGTTCTGGTGGTGGTGCTGCTGGCTTTGCTGGCGATCATGGGGACCAGTTTTGTCATTACGTCGCGGATCGAGCGGGTGGCGTCGCAGAATCAGCAGGTCAGGTCTCAGTTGGACAGTGGTTTCGATTCGGTGATCGAAGTGATCAAGGCCGTTCTGGCGGAAGATTTGTGGGGTCGGCCTGAGAATGCAGCGGCAGGGACGGCGACGGCATTGAATAATCTTCGCCTGCTGAATTTGCCGGCAGACAGTACACAAGTGGGGATTGATCCGACATCCGACTGGAATAGATTTAGCGACATTACACTCGTAACAAATACTTATCCTTATTTTTACAATGAACCTTATGATGCGCCGTATGCTCCCAATAAGAATAGCGCGCCACTTGCTCAAGACATGGCATCTTTTTCGTATTATGCCGGAGGTCAATTGAAGTCTTTCAGTTGGTATTCAGACGGTGATCCTTGGCTGGCGAGGTCAGACGCTACATCAGCGAATTATAGAGGTTCCGATCTGTTTCAGGTTCATTACGATGTCGGCACGGCATCATATTGGCCAATGGAATTTTACAGTATCCCTGCCAACAAAACCTATAATTCACCTGTGGGCGGTTCTATTTATCCTACGGACGACGAATCTGAAAAATTTGCCGATGCTGATGGTGATGGACACCTGGATTCGGTCTGGCTGGTGCAGCAGGGATTTTTCCCGGCACAGAAAACGGCTAATATTACATACGCAAACGTGGATGGCAAGTCTGGTTATAATGCTTTGGTGACTGATCTGCCGTTTAAGTCGCCGAATCCGGATACGACTTATCGGATGGCGGTTCGGATTGTCGATACCAGCGGGATGGTGAATGTCAATACGGCGTGGCGTGTTCCGGTGGACTATTCGACGCCCAGCGATTATCCTGGAAATTTGTTATGCGGGATAAACCTATATGATTCAGGGAAGGGATATACTACGGATCTTAAAGGTCGGGCAATTGGGGATGGTTCTATTGCAAATATGCTGACATATCAGAATAGTTATATTCTTTCGATCGAAAATCCGCAGTATGGAGCGAGTGGAATGAATATAGCGGATGCACCGTTCGCCGGATTTTA
>CAYMXC010000331.1:0-3667 GCA_964394135.1 uncultured Phycisphaerae bacterium | reverse complement strand
GGGCCGGCTGTGTTTCATGGATGTTCGATAAGAAGGGGTTGATTGTTGTTTCGTCATCGGCAAGCGAGGAGCAATTGATGGAAGCGGCCTTGGAGGCCGGCGCCGAGGACATCAAGCAGAGTGAGGACGGCTTTGAAGTTTATTGTCCGCCGGCGGCGTTCGAGCCGGTCAAAAAAGCCCTCAAGGATGCCAAGTTTGAAGTCGTTTCTGCCGAATTGACTATGATTCCGCAGTCGTATATCCGGCTTGAAGGCGATGATGCACGGAAAATGCTTGGCTTGATGGAGGCATTGGAAGATCACGACGATATTCAAAATGTCTACGCCAATTTCGATATTCCAGATGAAGTCATGGCCGAAGCCGAAAAGTAATCCGCTTTTTCCTGCGATTACCTATAGATAGTGTTGGATGAGAATAAAAAACACAGCCGGTTTTAAGCCGGCCGTGAGATTGATGTAGTTTGCAGATTTTGATCCGCTAGGACTTTTTCTTCTTCGAATTCGCATTTCGTTTGGTATTGGAAGGTTGTTGGTGTGCAGCTTTACCCGATTTGCCGGTGGTCAGTACGGTATCGATGGAATGGATGACACCATTGGTACAGACCAGATCGCCGTGTATGATCCTGGCTTGTCCGACGTGGATTCTGCCTTTTTCCATAGAGACAGCCAGTGTTCTTCCTGAGATTGTCGTTCTCGATTTTCCTTTTTTCAATTTATCGGTCATAATTTTTCCACTGACGATATGGCCGTTAACGAAACGTTTGGCTCGCGCAGGCGAAGCTGTCAGATCCTTGAGTGTGGAGGGGGAGAGTTTACTTAAGGCCTTGTCGGTTGGTGCAAATAGCGTGTAGGGCCCTTTTTTCTGGAGTGTGGCGCCCATTTGTGCGGTCTTGACGATTTTGGCGAAAGTGTTGAAGGACGGGCTTGCGCATACAGTGCGGGTGATGTCCATGCGTCCTGCTTTCCCCTTTGACGATTTGCCCGCGGTGGTATGGCGTTTTTGACGCTTGGATCGCTGAATGTGTTTGCCCTTTATCGCTTTTTCCTCAGGTCCGGCAGGGGCCTGCATTTCTTCAGGGGCAGGCTGAGCCTGGACTTCAGGTGCGGGTTGTGGCTGAGGTTCCGGCGCCGGTTGTGCCGGAACAGCCTTGGTTTCTTCGACCATGGGCCTTTCTTCAGTGATCGGTTTTTGCTTTTGTGCGCATGACGACGCGGCTAATGAAATTCCTAAAACCATCGAAGCGGTAACAAGTGTTCGAACGATCCTCCATACCTTCATTGCTTTTTCCTTTTAAAAAATACACTGTAAAAAATATTTTGCCGCCTGAAACCAGGCACAGATGCGAGATTAATTCGTACAATATACGTATGTTATATGTAAAAGGTAAATATATTTTTCTCGATGAATGATGTTTGCCGGGCGTGAAGATTAAAAAGGGCATGGCCGCGACTCGGCGACCATGCCCGGTAGGAAATACTGGATACGTTACATCCATCCGCGATCATACATCGTACAGACGACCTCTCGAACGGCCTTGGCTTCCGCTGCGATGCGATATGGGACTTTGAGTTCGTGAGCAATTTTGACAACCTCGTTGAAGGAATCGGTGATGACCGAGTCGATGACGTTGTAAGTCTCTTCCCTGGGTGTCAGTGATCCGCTGCGGGCCTTTCGCCATTCGACATAGGATGCAATTACGCCGCCTGCGTTGGCGAGAATATCAGGCATGATCGTCACGCCGCGGTCGAGCAGGACACGTTCGGCCTCGTCGGTGGTCGGATTGTTGGCTGCCTCGACGATATATTTGGCCTTGATCTTATCGGCATTGTGTGAGGTGATTACTCCACCGGCGGCAGCGGGGATCAGAATATCCACCGGCAATTCCATTATTTCGTCACGGGCGATCTTCTGTGGACTTGTCACGGAGGACAGGTTGCTCCCGTTAGTGGCGTAAGCCTGCTTGAGTTCGGGGATGTTCAGGCCGTTAGGATCGTAACAGGCAGCGTAAATATCGTTGATCGCAACGACCTTGTAGCCGAGGCTGTGGAGGAAAAATGCGGTCCAGGATCCGACGTTTCCGAAGCCCTGTATGGCGACGGTGGTCTTTTTCGGATCGAGTTTTAACTGTTCGGTCAGGAGGCGTGTTACGGTTGCGACGCCTCGCCCCGTGGCTTCTTCGCGCCCGGGCAGTCCGCCCACACGCGGGGGCTTACCGGTAACACATTCCTGGAGGTGTGTTTCGCCGAAGATTGTGGCCATGTCGTGTGCGTCGGTTCCCATGTCAGGAGCGGGGATGTAATCGCCGCAGTTCAGTTCGTGACGTATCAGGTGGACCAGTTCCTTGACTATGATGGTTTTTTCCGTGCGGGTAAATTCGTGCGGATCAATCGTCACGCCGGTCTTCCCGCCGCCGAAGGGGATACCAACAAGGGCGGTCTTCCAGACCATGAGTTCCGCGAGTTTCCGAGTCTCCAGCAGGTTGACATGAGGGTGAAATCGAATGCCGCCCTTGGCAGGTCCGCGGACGGTATTGTAGAGACACACATAAGCGGTGGTCTGGACGAGTTTCTTCTCGTTGACGCGGATGTTCAGGGCCATGGTTATTTCTTTTTCCGGCCGCTGCAGAAGATCGATCGCCGTCGACGGGATGTCAATCAAACTGCTCATCTGTACGAGGTTCATACGGTAAGCTCCTTCTTACGAAATAAAAAAAATCCACTAAACTCAATGTATTAAAACAACTAATACCAAATAGAATATAATCTAATATTCGGATTGTTGTCAAACTTTATTCTTAAAATTATATTGTATGTTTTGCCGCGGGAGTTGTTTTCTGTACCAGATCGTGGATACAATAACTTTATTCGATGTTTAACCTCGGCGTGGAAGGAAAAAGAGTTGTCGGTCAGATTATCGACCTTTTGAGCGGTCTGTTGCCGGTAGCCGTCGAAGGTCAATGGGGAAGCTCTGCGCCATTTCTGGCAGGACAGATTGCGAGTCAGATTCACCGACCAATTTTGTATGTGACTGCCCATATCGACCAGGCAGATCGGGTGCAGGAAGATCTGGAATTGTTTTCCGGCCGGTTGGCCACGGTGTTTCCCGGCTGGGAGGGTTCACGCCCTGAAGTCCTCGACGGTGACGAGATTTCCGCGGAGCGTCTTGAGGTTCTAGGCGGTCTGCTGAGCGTATCGGCAGAAGGCGATGGGCGGATTCTGGTGGCGCCTGTGCAAGCCCTTATGTTTCCCGTTCCGAAGCCGGCGGTCTTGCGTGACAACAGCCTGCTTCTTCGGCCAGGTGCAAACATGACGGTCGAAGCACTGAGTAAATGGCTGGTGGATCGGGGTTATGATCGACTCGACCAGGTGGAGCAGGCGGGGGATTTTGCCGTTCGCGGCGATATTGTAGATATTTATCCGAGCGGGACGGGTTATCCGGTTCGCTGCGATTTTTTCGGCGACGAAATCGAAAATATCCGGCGATTCGATCCGGGCAGTCAGCGGTCGCAGGACAACTTGCCTCAATTTACAGTCGCCGGCCTGCCGGAATTTCTGGAAAAGCAGCAGTCGTGCAGTTTTCTGGACTATCTGCCAGATAACACGATCATTTTCTGGCACGAGCCGCTGGAGGTGGCTGAGCTCGGCCGGACGTTCCTGACGAGCTCAGC
>CAYMXC010000330.1:0-3674 GCA_964394135.1 uncultured Phycisphaerae bacterium | reverse complement strand
CGATCGCATTCCCACGATCGCGTATATGGAAACCGGTGGTGCAATGAACATGATCCCCACCCGATATGTGAACATTACCGCCGACATCGAAACCAAGGTAAAAATGCTTTTGTGTCATCCCAGCCAGAACGAGTGGCTGAAAAATCAATATGGGATAACAAGTGTGGAATATATGAAGAGTTTTGCCCGCGTTCGGGGTTTTCAGTGCGGTTGTCCGTATGCCGAAGGATTCAGATTACCTTCCATGTGGCCCGTGAATGTTGAACCGGACGGACTGATCTGATAAATTGAGTATAAAAAACCAGCCTGAGAAACACGCCGGATTTCTCAGGCTGGACTGTTGGGCTCACTCCTGAAAACTGTCCTGTCCTTACCACTTCAGCATGACTTTGAAGATGTCCTTCTTCGATTGTTCGATCATATGATATGCCTTTGGCGCCTCGTCTACGGAAATTTCCGGCGTCATGTCGCTGGCGAGCAGCGTCTTGGCGTCGAATTTTCCTTCGGATATCAATTTGAGTATTTCTTCTTTTCCGCCGGGTCGGCATGCGCATGTGAGCGATATATTCATATTTTTGCCGAACCAGTATTCATATGGTTCGATGATAATTGGGGTTGGGTAGTCGCCCTGCAAATGAATTTTTCCCGGCTCGTCTTTGAGACCCCATCCGCCGTCTTTGAGATATCGATAAATGTGTGTGATGACTTCCGGGTTACCGGAGCATTCGACAACCACGTCCGCCAGCTTGTCCTGAGTGATTTTTTTGAGTATTCCCAGCGGATCATATCCCTTGCCGTCGATCACTTCGTCGGCAAACTTGCTTCCGAGTTTCAATCGGCGGTCGTTGATGTCCATTCCGATCACACGACAGCCTGCGATCTTCGCCAGCTGGATCCAGGAAATGCCGATCATGCCCATTCCGATTACTAATACTGTCTGGCCGGGTTTGGGCCCGACTCGCGTAATGCCTTTATGGGCAACCGTAGCCAGGTATGCCAGAACTGCCTCCTGATCACTGACGTTATCTGGAATCTTGGCGACAGGGTCGAAGGGCGAGGGCGAAGTCTTTTTGTTTTTGATGATCAATCCACACTGGCCTCCCCATGCGGCGCAATTTTCAGGATAGTATCGGCACTCGTTGGCCATTACACGGTCGCCCACTTTGAGGTTTGTCAGTTTTTTGACTTTTTTGCCGATGTGCACGATTCGGCCGACTTCCTCATAACCGGGGACCAGCGGATACCAGAGGCCTTCAGGCTTCCCATGGCCGCCAGTCCACACTTTCATTTCCGTTCCAGTACTGATGGCGCTGTACGTTGTCTCAACGACAATCGTTTCATCGTCGATCGGAGCCACCGGTATTTCGCGAACGACGGCATGTCGAGGTCTGTCAAATACGATCGCTTTTGCTTTTTCGAACATCGTTGGTTTCTCCAGAATCATCGTTAAGTCGTTACCATTTGATAATTGTCTTCAGCCGCGTGTCATGATGCGTGTCCAGCTCGGTATATTCCGCGGGCGCGTCATCCACTGCGATTTCCTTGTCCCAGAGAATGCGAGCATCAAATTTCCTTTCTTTGATGAGGTTCAAAATGTATTCCTTGTCACCGGGCTTGAACGCACAGCTTGTGGAAATTCGCAGGTTGCGGTTGAACCATTGGGAATATTGCGTGATCGAGATGGGGTCGGGATAATCGCCCTGCAAGTGAATTCGCCCCCCGTCGTCGTCCCGTTCCCATCCGCCTTCGCGAATCAACTGGCAGAGGGAATTGACCACCGCCGAATCGCCGCTGGCCTCAATAACCACATCCGCCATTCGCCCATTGGTCAGTTCCGCTACAGGCTTATAGGCCTTTGCTCCGTCGCAGTTAATCAGATGGTCAGCGTATTTTTTTGCTCGTTCCACTCGCCAGGAACTGACGTCCACCGCGATTACGGTCGCACCAGCCAGCTTGCAGAGCTGCACGGTTGATAGCCCTACAGCGCCCATGCCAATCACCACGACCGTCTCTCCGGGATGAACACCTACCTTGTCGACTCCCTTCTTTGCCACTGCCGCCAGGTAAGACACCACCGCTTCCTGAAAACTCACTCCATCAGGAATCTTCGCCGGCGGATCGGTCGAAGATGGGCTGGTCGTGTCATTTTTAATCGAGATCCCTACCTGTCCGCCCCAGGCGGCGCAATAATCCGGATAGACCCGAACCTCGTTGGCCATCACACGATCGCCAACGCCGATCGTTTCTCCCGTCGCCGTTTTACGGGCTTTCGGCCCAACATATTCCACCACGCCAACCTGTTCGTAACCCGGTACCAGCGGATACCAGAGCTTTCCACCCAGCTTGCCGGTCTTCCCGTTCCAGGTCTTCAATTCCGTACCGGTGGTAATTGCGCTATAATGGGTGCGTACTACGATCGTTTGATCGTTTACTTCCGGCAGACGGATTTCTTTGACCGCAACATGGAAAGGCCGTTCGATGATGACCGCTTTTGCTTTTTCAAACATCATACCCAACCTTTTTCATCAAACTCTTCAAAAGATTAAAATCATCTTCCGACCCAGCCAGGACGTCGGCAGGTTCTTCATATTCAATGGCATAGAATCCGTTATATGTCTTCTTCAAAACTTCCAGGATCGGAACGTAATCGATTTCGCCTTCCTTCAGCCGGCAATACATTTTCTTTCCATTCACACGCTTGAGACTTTTGAAATGTGTAAAGACCACGGGATGTTTCAGATTCTGCAAAGCTTTTAAAGGGTCTTCGTCATACATCAGGAAATTGGCAGGATCGTAATTGTTGCCCATATTGGGTTCATCGATTTCGTCCAGAATTCTGTTGATCTGCTCTGCTGTTCTGGTCAGTCCGCCATGATTTTCCAGTGCCACCGGTAAGTTGTATTTGGCGGCATGTCGGGCTACCTGCTTTAATGCACTGCTGACCTGGTGATAGACCGCCTCATCAGACCGGTTCTGCCATCCTGCGAAAACAATCAGAACTTTCGGATGAAACATCGCAGCGCGGTCGATTGATTTGCAGCACAATGCCACCTGTTGATCGACATCGCTTTCCACCATGAAATCGCCGTCGGTATTGAAACTGGCATAGCTTAAGCCATAACTCTCTACCAGCTTAAGGGTTTGGGCGATTTCACCATCGCTCATTTCATGCTTAAGCATGCCGGGAAAAGGTGCAAACTGGCCGCAGACATACCGGAATCCGTGTTTCTGGAGCCACTGACATTGTTCTTGAAGGGGGGTTTCGCGAAATCCCCATGGAGATGAAGCGAAAAGTACTTTGCTCATGCCATTTTCCTTTTGATAAAAATTTTTATCAATTAGCCGGAATTCAAACAGAAATCGATCTCTATGTCGGCTGGTTCTTCCATCAACGTTGTTATTATGAGAGTAAGTCCTGTTGTCGCCTGGACCTCTGGCAGATTATGTTCGGCGGTATTTTCTGCCATGCTCCAATGCTCCTCTGAATCCTCATATCAAACGAAAACATATATTTCAGATTTTATAAGCATTTATAATTCGAATTGGCCGCATGATGTTCTTTTGGAAGTCAACGGATTCATGCTATGTATATAAATACATATAATAACATCGCATGCCTTGCAAATCTACAGAAATTTGGCATTCTTGGCCGAATACCTCGAATTTGATGGGGT
>CAYMXC010000329.1:0-3729 GCA_964394135.1 uncultured Phycisphaerae bacterium | reverse complement strand
CATATACACTAGTTTGTTTTTAATCATGTTTCATCATTGATTCTCAGGAGGAATCAAAAGGCATGAAGACAACAGGAGTAAGGCTGGCGATCGTGGCAATCGGGGTGATGATTTTGGCACAAACGGCGTGGGCTGGGCGGGATCTCACATTTGTTAACTGGACCGATCTTCACTATGGAGCATATGACTATTCCGATACAACCCGGCTTCAACCCATCAACGACATCAACAATCTGGTGAATACCAGTTACCCGGCTTCACTGAAACTGGGCAAAGTGGGTAAACCCTCGTTTTTGATGTGTCTGGGCGATATCACCGAGCATGGTTATGCCAGCGAATGGAACAGCCCGAGCCTCGGCCATCAGCGGAGCTATGTTCAGACGCTCACCCATCTGAATTCTGGAATTCGCACGTATGAAACCATGGGTAATCACGACGGCAAGACGCAGGAGATTCGTAATGCCATCACCGCCAAACAGGGCAATACCTATTATTCCTTTAACGATCAGGGCGTGCATTTCGTCGTGCTGGACCCGTACAAAAAAGCCAGCATTCAATATCCGGATCTGGACGATCAACAGTTAACCTGGCTTCAGAGCGATCTCAACAAACTAGCTCCTCAAACCCCCATTATCCTCACCATGCACATTTTCCCGGATTCCACATCTGGCGACCGCACCTGTCATTTGGGGGCGACTAGCTCTCAGAAACTGGCGAATATCCTCAATGATAAAAACGTTCTGGCGATCATGCATGGTCACGGTCATTACTACGGACATATGACTTGGAATGGTATCGACGTCCTGGCGAGCGGCTTCTGCTATATGAGAAGCGGCTGCCCCAGCGGCAGTCCGACCTTCCAGGTGGTCAAGATCACCGATAACCACATGTATGCCCTGGAATATAACTGGTACAGCAATACATGGCAAACAACTCTGGTCAATAAAGCGATTGTGCCTGAACCACTGACCCTGGCACATCTGGGGGCAGCGGGAGTAGGACTCATCCTGCGACGACGAAAAGTTGCCTGATTGAAGAATGACAAAAGGCTGGCACATATCTCCATACAATAGAGGTTTGAAACACGGCCGACGAAATCGGTCGTGTTTTTTTATGAGTAAAATGATTCCGTAGCGGCTATAGTATTTAATGATTATTCAGTGGAAACGGAAAGGTTGTCGAAGATCGATAAAGACGTATTTGGAATGCATGGCCTGTTTCGTCACTCAGCCGCTCCAAGCTATGATTTGTCTTTACTGCAGGATTTTGAATATCACCTGAATCAACGTTTTGGGTTCCAGATAGCGGGGAGGGAGACGCAAATGGACTTCCGTCGGCTCGGCAAAACGCGGCTGCACTGCTGCTCGAGTGAAGATATCCTGGCATTTGATCGGATCGCCCAGCAGGAAAATGATATCATCCTCCTGCCGCCGAATAGTTTTAATGGCGTACTTACCTCCAAGCAGTCTTAATCGCGCCAGGTCCAAAAGATTGCTGGTTTCTGATGGGATTTTCCCAAAAATATCCTTGATGTCGCCTTCCAGCTGATCGATCTGCGAAATCGACTGAGACTGAGCCAAACGGCGATATACCTCAAGCCGCTGGCGGTCGGAACTGATATAACGCATCGGAATATAACCGGTAATTCCCAGATCGATATTGGTTTTGCCGTAGCAAACTTCGTCTTCCTCATTTTTCATTCGCCTGACGGCAGCGGAGAGCAAATCGCAATAAAGTTCGTAGCCGACGGCGGCGATGTGACCGGATTGCTCAGGCCCCAGAATATTGCCCGCGCCGCGAATCTCCAGATCGCGCATGGCGATTCTGAAGCCTGCTCCCAGTTCGGAATATTCCTCGATCGCGCGAAGCCGGCGTTCGGCGATCGGCGTGATCGGCCGGGTCGGCGAGACCAGCAGATAAGCATACGCACGATATTTGTATCGTCCCACTCGGCCGCGAAGCTGGTGCATCTCGGCCAGACCAAACCGATCGGCATTGTTGATGAAAATCGTATTTACCGACGGAATATCAACCCCGCTTTCGATGATCGTCGTGCATACAAGAACGTCAGCCTCACGGTTGAGAAACTTGAGCATCACTTTTTCCAACTGACGCTCTTTCATCTGACCGTGTCCCACAATGAAACGAGCCTCTGGCACCGCATTATGCAATTTTTCCGCCATTGCCTCGATATTGTGCACGTAATTGTGCACGAAATAGACCTGGCCGTCCCGATTGAGTTCGCGGAGAATGCCGTTTCGAATCAATTGCAGGTCGAACTTGCGAATTTCTGTCTGGATCGACCGGCGGTCCAGGGGGGGAGTGGTCAATGTGCTGATATCTCGCAGACCGATGAGCGACATATGGAGCGTACGCGGAATAGGCGTAGCCGTCAGGGTCAGAACGTCCACCGTCGCGCGCAGTTTTTTGAGCCGCTCTTTATGAATCACCCCAAACCGCTGCTCCTCGTCAACAATCACCAGGCCAAGATTCGCAAATCTAACGTCCTCGCTCAACAGCCGGTGAGTACCGATGAGAATATCGACCTTCCCGTCCTGGGCCTTGGACAGAATCAACGCCTGTTCGGAACGAGTTCGGAAACGGTTGATAAAATCCACTGCGAAGGGAAAATCGGCCAGTCGTTCCTTGAATGTACGATAGTGCTGCTCGGCAAGGATCGTCGTTGGAACCAGAACAGCCACCTGATATCCTGCATCGACTGCCTTGAACGCGGCCCGAAGGGCGATTTCCGTTTTACCATAGCCGACATCGCCGCAAAGGAGCCGATCCATCGCTCTCGGCCGCTGCATGTCGAGTTTGATGTCTCGCTGGGCCAGAAGTTGATCTTCCGTCTCCTGATAAATAAACGATTCCTCAAGCTGTCGCTGCCATTCGGTATCCGCCGGAAAACTGATACCACCCAGCGATTCGCGTCTGGCCTGAATTTCGAGAAGTTCTTTCGCCAGGTCCGACACCGCAAGGGTAACCCGTTCCTTCGACTTCTGCCAACCTTTGGTTCCCAGCTTGCTCAGCGGCGGGTGACCCTTGAAACCGCCGACGTATTTTTGCACCAGGTCCATCTGTCCGACCGGCACATGAACAAGCGCATTGTCGGCGTACTTCAAAATGAGAACTTCCTCCGTTCGACCGTTTGTTTTCTGCGTCTTCAGGCCCGCGAAACGGCCGATACCGTGGTTGACATGTACCACATAGTCGCCCACATCAAGTTCGAGAAAATTGTCCACCGTCCGAACCGCTGGCCCGCGGCGCAGGCGATGACGATATTCATAACGGTGAAAGAGTTCATGGTCACCCACAAGTCCAAAACCCTCAGCCGGCCAGATAAACCCCCGACCGATCATTCCGTCCACCAGTTGAATGTTTTCGCTCCACGAACGATCCTTGCTGTTCAGCAATTCACTCAATCGATCCCGCTGTGCTGCGTTTTCGCAGAAAATATAGAGTTTCTTCAACTCCCGCCGAAGGGACAGAATCTGATCCAATGCATGACTTGGTTGGGTTTCGAACTTCGGCAGCGGTGAAAAATCCACCCGAACCCTCGACCCGCTGAATTCCGTAGCAAAGCGAGCGAACGATATCTGTTTGAATCGTCTAGCCTGTTCGAGAATCGCCTCGTAAGGATACATGCCGATCGGATCAGGCAGGCGCGTCAGTAACGTCCGGCCGAGCTCAGCCACCTCCAGCGGCTCGTGCCAGAAAATGATCGTG
>CAYMXC010000328.1:0-3744 GCA_964394135.1 uncultured Phycisphaerae bacterium | reverse complement strand
TGTTTGAGCAGACAATCAGATTTTGCCGATATAATGAGAATCTGTGATAGAAGAGGTGAGAATTGTAAAATATTAAATATCTTATATCAGTATTGATGATGAATAAACTGATAGTGTTTATATTCGCAAAAGGAACTTTTTGACTTACCAAGTAACAGGATGGAAGGCAAGATGGTAAAGAGCGACAATATGCAATTGCAGAGTTTTTATTACGAAGATCTCTGGCGAGTTTTTCGGATTATGGCCGAGTTTGTGGAAGGTTTTGAGACGATGAGCAAGATCGGCCGGGCGGTGAGCATTTTCGGGTCTGCTCGGAGCAGTCCTAATAATAAGTATTATAAGATGGCAGAGAATTTGGCTCAGATGCTGGTGAAACGGAAGTTTGCGGTGATTACGGGTGGTGGGCCTGGTATCATGGAGGCCGCCAATCGCGGTGCGTATGAAAGCAAGGGTCTCAGTGTGGGTTTGAATATTCATCTTCCGCAGGAACAGAAGCCAAATCCGTATCATAATGTTTCACTGGATTTTCACTATTTCTTTGCGCGGAAGATGATGTTTGTAAAGTATGCGTGGGCATTTGTTTGTTTTCCCGGTGGGTTCGGGACTCTGGATGAATTTTTCGAGGCCATGACACTCATTCAGACGAATAAGAGTCCGCGGTTTCCTGTGGTTTGTATCGGCACGGAATACTGGTCTGGTCTTCGCGACTGGATGACGAAGGTTCTGCTGAAGCAGTATAAGAGCATAGATTCTGAAGATATGCTTTTGTTCGAGGTGACGGACGATATAGAGGCGGCGGCGGAGTTTATTGAGAAAAACGCTGGCAAGGTCCAGCCCCTGACCCATCTTAAACACGTGAATGGCGAATTCGGTTGTCATTTTCCGGAGATTCAGTCAGTTCGATCCGGGAAGAAGCGTCGAACTCGAAAGGCGTGATTTTTCGCCAGATTCCAGTTAATCTAATATAAGAAAATCGCAAGGATTTTACCGCTGATATTATGCGCTTACCAAATATTCAATTGTCGGAGTCAATTCTTCAAAAAAGGTTTTTAAGAAGAGGTTGGAAAACGACAGTTTTTGGGGTATAAAATTAAGGTTTCTGAAGATCAAATTAGTAAGCGTGTTTTGCCATAGTTCTATACCAGTATACTAGCGAGGCTTAATTCGTGTCGGAACATCATAAACGATCCCCGGACCCATACCGGGACCAATTGGAGCAGGCGACGGGGAATAATTATGCCTGCTGTTACCAGTGCGGTAAATGTACGGCCGGCTGTCCGGCAGGGCAGTTCATGGACAATCCGCCCAGCGTTCTCATGCGTTTCGGGCAGCGTGGATATATCGACGAGGCATTGAAGAGCAGTTCGTTGTGGAGGTGTCTCGGGTGTCAGACGTGCACGGCGCGATGTCCGCAGAATATGGATATTGCGGGGACGATCGATGCGCTTCGTGCGCTGGCGATCAAAAAGGGAATCGTCTCACCCGACAAGGCCCGCAGGCTTGTCGAGGCATTTCACGAGTCATTTCTGAGTACAGTTCGTAAGAATGGTCGGCTGCAGGAAATGGCCATGGTGAATCAATACAAGTTGCGGACGCTGAGCTTTCTGCAGGATGTCGATAACGGTATCAAGATGATGCTGCAGGGGAAAATCAATCCGTTGTCGATGATTGTCGGCGGAGAGCGCGTCAAGGCGATGGATCAGATTACCAAGATTTTTGAAATTGCGGATAAGAGTGGGACGTGGCATGATGTGGCTCGGCGTCGGCCTGGAAAGGTTGAGGCCGCTGCTCGGCCGGAGGTCAAAATCGATCCTGGCAAGACCATTGGATATTATCCTGGCTGTTCGCTGGGTGGCACGGCGATTGAATACGATATATCGACGAAGAAAATGTGCGGGCTTCTGGGGCTGAAGCTCAAGGAAATCGAAGACTGGAACTGCTGTGGGGCGTCGAGCGCTCACGCGACGAATCATGCGCTTTCGGTTCTTCTGCCGGCGCGCAATCAGGCGTTGGCTGATGCGCAGGGTTTTGACTATGTGCTTACGCCTTGTGCGTCGTGCCTGAATCGCCAGATTGTGGCAAGAAGCGCGTTGCGGGAATCGGCGGAGCTGCGGAAGCAGATCAAAGAGATTACGGGCATCGAGTCGACCGGCAAGGCTGATTTTATCAATCCGATGCAATTGCTGGCGGGATTGGATGCGGAATTCATCAAGGGGAAAGTCGTCAAGCCGCTGACGGATATGAAGCTGGCGTGCTATTATGGTTGTCTGCTGGTTCGGCCGATAAATGCGATGGGGTTCGATGATCCGGAAAATCCGACGCAGATGGAAAGAATCATTGAGTTGCTGGGCGGTCAGACGGTGGACTGGTCGTTTAAGGTCGAATGTTGCGGGGCGGGTCTGACGATGGCGCAGCCTCAGATGATCGAGGAGTTGACGCACAAGATCGCGAAGAACGCGTCGGAGAACGGGGCGCAGGCGTTTGTGGTGGCATGTCCATTGTGCCACAGCAATCTGGACATGCGTCAGGCGGCGATGCGAAAGCGATTCGGCGACGTAAACCCGATGCCGGTTTATTATATTTCCGAGCTGGTTGCGATTGCCTGCGGAGCCGATCCGATGGACGTGGCGGTTGGCAAACACTTTGTGCCTGCGATGGACCTGGTGAACAAATAAAAATATTAAGTAAGGCCGGTACTATGCATGCAAGATCGAAAATAGTAAACAAATTTAAATTAGATGAACAGATTGTTGTCTATCATGGCGACTGCTTGGGTTTGCTTGGCACTATACCGGACAATTCCGTACAGTTAATAGTAACTTCGCCACCTTACAATCTTGGAAAAGAATATGAAAAGAAATTGGATATCAAAATTTATATAAAACAACAGGCCGAGGTTATAAGGGAATGCTATCGTATTCTTTCACCGATAGGGAGTATTTGCTGGCAGGTGGGGAATTATGTGGATAGGGGAATGATTATTCCTTTGGACACTATTTTATATCCGGAATTTACTTCTCTTGGTTTGAAAATGCGGAATCGTATTGTTTGGCATTTTGAACATGGATTGCATTGTAATAGACGATTTTCGGGGCGATATGAAACGATCATTTGGTTCACAAAAGGGGATGATTATGTATTCAATCTCGATCCTGTTAGAATTCCCCAAAAGTACCCTGGCAAAAAGTATTTCAAGGGTCCTAAGGCCGGACAATATTCTTGTAACCCCCTTGGAAAAAATCCAGGAGATTTGTGGGTTATACCAAATGTGAAAAGCAATCATGTGGAAAAAACGGAACATCCCTGTCAATTTCCAGTGGAATTGATTGAGCGATTGGTTTTATCGATGACGCGAGAAGGTGATTGGGTTATTGATCCGTTTATGGGCACAGGGACATCTATTATTGCTGCTGTTCGTCATCATCGACGAGGTGCAGGAGCAGAAATTCACGAAAAATATGTTGAAATTGCCAAGAGGCGAATTAATCAGGAAGAGGATGGCACTTTACGTACGCGTCCTATGAATCGTCCTATTTATGATCCCATCCAGTCGGGCAATAGTCTATGTATTGCTCCATGGTCTAATGGCAAATCGCAAAAGATTTCGTTGTTATTTGATGATATAACAACAAATTCGAGGACTGGTTTGAAATGAAGATTGATCAAGTATATTCGCATTTGAATGGTTTGGAATTTCTCTTGGTTCATAAGGACAATGTAAGTCTATCCAATATCTTTGAAATG
>CAYMXC010000327.1:0-3749 GCA_964394135.1 uncultured Phycisphaerae bacterium | reverse complement strand
CGGCGAAAAATGGCTCGGCAGGCGGCACGCTCCGTTTTACCAAACGCCACCGAAACCAAGATATTCGTTACTGCCAACGCCAGGTCGCTGCGAAATTTCATCGAACTCCGCGCCAGCGAGTACGCCGATATTGAAATTCGAAGGGTAGCCGTTAAAATATTGAAATTGATGCAGCAGGAAGCACCGAATATATTCGGCGATTATGAAATCTATCAATTGCCGGACGGTACGCAAGCGGCACGAACATCCTATCGAAAGGTATAGTACCAAGTACGGGTCCAAAATCAGGAAACATGCTATGACCCAATGGCCTGATCTGATCGAGCGTCAAGTGGCAAGTGTGCTCTCAAAAAAATGCACGCGGGTCAACCATTTCACCAAGGACGGCCCCGAACAATTATGGATCTGGCAGGGCCAGCGCAGGGTGGATATCAAAGACGCCCTGGGTCTGGAATTACCAACGATCTATGGCCCGCCCAGGTTTCATATCGCCGTGGGCCAGCCGGGCAAACCCGAACTGGGTCAATTATGGAAAATCGAAACTACTGCCGATCAGTTTACTGATCTCTATCTGCACGCCGACGTTTCAACCGCTGCCCAGCCGACAGCTTTTATCCTGCGAGTTTTCGACCGGGACGACCCATCGGAACAAAAAGACATCTGTCGGCAGATCAGTCAAGAGGGATTGATCGGCCTTGCCACGCATCTGCGCGGAGCGGCCAAACCTGAGATTATGGCTCAACTGGCTGAAATTTACCTGGGGATAGGACGTTGCTTTGCAGGAGCAGTCGTATCGGATTTCCTGCGAATCATCGACCACATCGAGCATCAGTTCAACATTGATGGAACCCCTATCGTTTTGATCCTCTCAGGCCTGGCCATCCCCATGGGCCTAGCAATGGCGGCGATCGATCAGCGAATCAGCGCGCTCGTCGTGGATTTCGACGAATCTTCAACCCCATTTCTGGAACCCTCCGGCCGGGCGCCACTTTTCATCAATCAATATCTACATCTTGGGGCTAATCCCTTCCTGGTCCTCTGTCAATGTTACGCACCAAGACCCCTGCTTGTTATCCACCGCCTGCAGGACGCAGCAAAACCCTGGCTTTCCGACAGCCGATCGGGAATTCTGTCCTTTGCAGAACAACTGGACCTGCTGAAAGGAACTTACGACGCCGCAGGTTATCCCGACCGTGTGGAAACCATCAGCCCCGACAACCCCAGGCCGAACCTGACGGAAATGGTCAAAATATCCATCGAATACTACACCGGCTCAGGGGAATAACCCTCGGGTGGCACGACAAAACGAAGTCCACTTAGAAGCTCCGGCATAGCCGCATCGGCCATATTCTCATCACACAGCACGCGACATCTTTCGATACGGGTTGTTTGGCGATATTATAGAATTATGATGGGTGAATGGTCATGAATGAAAAGTACGATCGGCACATTTTGCATGTGGACATGGACGCTTTTTTCGCGGCGATAGAACAGCGGGACAATCCGACGCTAAAAGGCAAGCCTGTGCTGGTAGGCGGCAGTGTCAAGAATCGTGGAGTGGTGTCGACAGCGAGTTATGAGGCAAGGAAATTCGGCTGCCACAGCGCAATGCCGATGGTGACGGCGATACGGCTTTGTCCGCAGGCAATTGTGCTGCCGGGTCGAATCGAACGATATTCGGAAGTTTCCCAACAGATTTTTCATATCATGGAGCAATTCACGCCGCTGGTGGAACCGGTGTCAATCGACGAGGCATTTCTGGACGTAACGGGATGCGAGCAATTATTCGGACCGCCTGAGCAAATCGCCCAGAAAATCAAAGATCAGATTCTTCAGCAGACACAGTTGACTGCGTCGGTGGGCGTGGCACCGAATAAATTTGTAGCCAAACTTGCGAGCGATCAACGTAAACCCGACGGACTTGTAGTGGTCAGGCCAGAGGAGATGCAGGCGTTTCTGGACCCGCTGCCGATCTCGCGAATGTGGGGTGTTGGTAAGGCGACGCTGCCGCGGTTCGAAAAATTGCGGCTGAGAACGTTTGCCGACGTTCGCCGCCTGTCGCTCGAAGAATTGCGACGACATTTCGGCAGTGCGGGCGAGATGTTTTACCAGTTCGTACGGGGTATCGACGATCGGCCGGTGGAAACAGAAGGCGAAACCAAGTCGATCAGTACTGAAACAACGTTTCCGGTGGATGTTCGCGATATGGCGTACCTGCGGTCGGTACTGCTGGATCAGGCAGACCACGTGGCGAGACGATTGAGGCGCCATGGATTATTAGCAAAAACAGTCACGTTGAAATTGCGGAGCGGAGAGTTTGTAACGATCACGCGGAGTATGACATTGATGGAGGCAACGGATATTACTGAGGATTTTCGCCGCTCTGCAGTTGATTTGCTGGAAAAATGGTCCAAGGGCAGAATATTTCCAGTTCGACTGATCGGTGTGGGGATTTCGTCGCTGAGCACGCACAGCGGTCGGCAGTTGATGCTGTTCGATCAGGAAGAAATGCAGCGTCAGCGTCAGATCGACCAGGCAATGGACATGATCCGTGACAAATTCGGAAACGGTGCAATCAGCCGAGGCTTGCCGCCGGGCGATGAGGAGAAAAAAAATAACGATCCAACATCATAATGACTGGCCGCCAATCGACCCTGGCGCCACTGAGCCATCCACTCAGAAGGTGTCGCGACAAAGTGTCTGCCCAAATTTTCCGGCAACCTCGAAAACGCCATTTCTTTCAATATCCTTCCCGCCCCTTTTCTGCCGTTCCCGCTTCCCCCAATGTCATTCCCGTCTGCGCGGAAATGACAGGAAAAACTGATGATGATTTGGAAAAGACGCTGCCAGAAAATTTGTGCAGACACCACTACAAAAGTCGTTCCCAGAAAAAATTGTAAAATTCAAACAAATACAGTATAATAACATTGAAATTTAATGTCGGGGGGAAATCAGACATTCACTACAAAATGGAAGCCATGTTCATAGGGAATGATTCCCCCTGAACAAATTCATGGGTCCAGTTTGTGGCGTCTATTTGCAAAATGGGGGGCGTTTGTCTTTGACTCGCAAACAGCTTATCATTTTTTGTGCGGTAGCATCAACTGTTATCGCAGCGCTGGGTTTAGTGGGAATTTTAACAGGACATACCCTCCTTGCTACAATGGGGGAACACTATATTCCGATGGCACCCAGCACAGCCATAGTATTTTTACTGTTAAATATTTCGATGACTCTCTACTCGGTTTGGGAAAACCGCAATTCTGTTCGCCAACTTGCAAGGATGATCACAATAATTGTTCTTGGTTTTTCTTCGTTTATAACCGTGCAATATGCGTTTGGATTTGATATGCGTCTGGAACGTTTTCTGATCCCTGCCGAGCGTGTCAAAGACTATACTTCATTTCGCATGGCCCCCATCACAGCATGCACATTTGTCGTCACATCTCTGGCATTCCTGCTCCTATCGACAATACATGCTCGAAAAAAACTTTTTGAAAATATTGCCGCGTTCATGATCCTGGCTGCGATTGCAACTTCATTGGTCGTTCTGATGAGTTACGGATACGGCTTTCCAATATTCTACCAACCGGGTGCACCCCATCCTATGGCTTTGCCCACTGCTATTGCATTTTTACTGCTGGAGATCGGAATGTTACTGGCGGCAGGTCCGCGAACACGAGTATTGCAGCCGTTTTCCGGCGATTCGTTTCGGGCCAGACTCTTACGGATATTTCTGCCTGCGGTTG
>CAYMXC010000326.1:0-3753 GCA_964394135.1 uncultured Phycisphaerae bacterium | reverse complement strand
TACCGGCATGTTGGTCTTTTCCCGAACCAGTTTTCCAAGGTCGAGCAAATCTTTATCGTAAATGAATAACCCGTCCTGTGTTGTTATCCCACGAGCATCGAGATACATCTTGCCGATCAATCCGTTCGGGCTTTGCTCCGTCACGAGGCTGTCACGAATCATTCGTTCAACCACTCCAGCGCTCGGTCCATCCAGTCGGCAGACCATGAGAATCGGCCCCAGCCTTTTTTCGCTTTCGACAAAGCGCGGATTGAGACCATTTGTTATTCTGCCAGACAGGGGATACTCGTCCCACAGAACCAGCGAAAGTTCGCTGTCAACCGCCGACCGCGACTCCTTCTGCATCAACCTGCCGAAGTCTTCGCACATCGTCTTCAATTGCAGAATCAGCCCTCCAAACTCACGCGCCAGAAAATAGGTCTTGTCAAGATCACGTTTCTCCGGCAATATGCCCATCAGGTTCTGATACTCCTGGCGCATTCGCTGTGCCTTCGCAAATATCTGCGGATCTGTCCCAGGACGATTCTTCGACGCCAGTGCGATTTGACCCTGACCCTCCATGGTCAGTCGAATCCGGAGGAATTGTTCCAGCAGCATCTGCCGTTCTACGGAATCTGACTGCTTCTGAATCTTCGAAATCACGGCACGGTAGGAACTTTCGATCTTACCGGCGATCTTCGGCAGGTTCGCGTTGAACTGATCGATGCTGTCCCGCGCCGGTAGTGTTGTCGGCTGTGACGTACTCGTGCCCGCCAGATTTTCCAGTTCATGAAGGACGTTTTCCAGCTCACCGAACGAATCGTAGTATTTCTGTTTCACTTGTAACGCCTGATTGACCTGGCTTCGAGTCGGTTCCGATTCGCCTGCCTTCAGCGGCATGCCGTACATCGTCACCACTACCTTGATCCGGTCTTGAAGCTTCTGCTGATTCAAAAAACTCCGAATCGGTGCCGCAATCTTCTGATTGTATTGATCTCGTGTGATTTCTTCCCGATTCGGAACGTCCAGCATAAGGATATTCCTCGCCGGTATCTTTCTCCCGCGGGAGTAAAGATTCGCCAGCCTGAGAGAATCGGGGTTATTGGCGCTGCCGACGATCAAAACCTGCTCCGGCTTGATCTGGGCCTTCGCGAACGCGGAAAAAAAAAGAACCTCCCACAACACCAGGGCGATTACGATTTGTATTATCTTCATAATGTTCCTTTGGTACTCGGAATCTCGCCGGAGCGATCGATAATGCGAGTCGCCTCCCCTAGCGCCTGGGCCGTCGCCTTGAATATCGCCTCCGCGATGTGGTGACTGTTCGTCCCATACGCAACGTTCACATGCAGCGTCAATCCGGCAGTATTGACCACCGCCTGCAAAAATTCTTTCACAAGTTGCGAATCGAACTCGCCGATCTTGTCCGTCGTATAACGAGCATTGTATACCAGTGCGGGCCGGCCGGAAATATCCACCGCAACGTTCGCCAGTGTTTCATCCATCGGTACCGACGCGCTTGAGAACCGCTTCAGACCAGACTTGTCCCCCAACGCCTCCTTCAACGCCGAGCCGATACACAACCCAACGTCTTCAACCGTGTGATGGTCGTCGACTTCAAGGTCGCCCTTGGCATTAACTGTCAAATCCCATCGGCTGTGTTTCGAAAGATGCGTCAGCATGTGGTCGAAAAATCCTACCCCAGTTCGAATCTCCGAGCGACCAGCGCCGTCGAGGTTCAGAACGATTTCAATGTCCGTTTCCTTAGTGTGCCGTTTGATGGTCGACGTTCTTGACATGTCGAGCTCCCGTTTTTACGTTTGTTGTTCATTCAATATACGCATGATTGCCCGGATCAGTGCACGATTCTCCTCAGCCCGGCCTACGGTAATCCGAAGCCCGTCCCGAAGCCCAGGCTTGTCAAAATATCGGACCAGAATGCCTCCAGCCTTGAGTGCCAGATAAATTTCCTTCGCCGATGGACGCTGAATTCGTGCCCAAATGAAATTCGTCTGCGAATCGCCCACCGTGAATCTTAGTCTCCTAAGCTGATCCGTCAGCCATGCCCGCTGTGTCCGTATTTTTTCCACATTTTTTCGCAAATATGCCTGATCCCGGATCGCCTCGCATGCCATCGCAATCGAAATCGCATCGCAATTGTAGCTGTCTTTCACCTTCATCATGTCCGCGATAAGAGGTTCGGACGCAACGGCAAAGCCAAACCGCAGCCCCGCCAGGCTGTAACTCTTCGACAGTGTTCGAATCACGATCAGGTTCGATAATCGCTTGGTCAACGCCAGACAATTGGCGTCGCAGAAATCCGCATACGCCTCGTCGACCACGACCACCGCCTTCGTTTTTTGGGCGAACTTTTCAATCTCCTTCGGCGCGATAAATGTACCCGTAGGCGCATTGGGGTTGGCGATAAAAATCACTTTCGCCTTCACTCTGGCCAGTTGCACAGGTATTTGAAAATCCTTTCCGAAAGGCACTTCGATTACCCTTGCGCCCTGAATGTACGCCTGGCCCGGATAATACGTATACGTCGGCGTCGGATACGCGATCGCCTCGCCGGCATCCACGAATGTCCGAACGATGATCCCGATCAGTTCGTCGCTGCCGTTACCCGCAAAAATCATCGACGGCTTGATGCCGAACACTTCACTCGCCGCTTTTCGAAATGCGTCCGATGCGGGCTGAGGATATTTACGCAGAAGCTCGTATGAAAAATGCGACAGCGCTTTTTGAACTCCAGGTGCCGGCGGATACGGATTTTCATTCGTATTGAGCTTGATCACCTTTTCGCCGGGCCTGGGTTGTTCGCCAGGCATATAAGCGCTGAGCCTGTTGATCGCTTGACGCGCATATTTCGACATCGCTGAGTTACTCCAATCGTACTTTCGCCGACAACTGGTGCCCCGGAAGCCTCTCTGCTGCGGTCAGCACCTCGATTGCCGGATAAATCCTTTTCAAGGCTTCCCTGTTGTATTTGATCATGCTGCTGTGACGCATGAAATCCATCACGTTCAGCGGACTGAAAAATCTCGCCGTACCACCAGTCGGCAGAACATGCGATGGGCCCGCTACATAATCGCCCAATGCTTCGCTGGTGAACGGACCGATAAAAATCGCTCCCGCCGTCACGCACTGTTCCGCATCGGACTCATAATCTTTCGTCTGTACGGACAAATGCTCCGGTGCCAATCGATTGACGATGCCAATCGCCTCCGCCATATCCCGTGCGATAATCAGTGCCCCGTTTTCTTCCAGACACCGCTGTGCCTGCGCCCGACGCTCCAGTTTCGCAAGCAATTCCGCCAGCTCCTTGTCAACCCGATCCGCCAGTGTTTCACTGGTAGTGACCAGAATTCCGCTGCCAGGATCGTGTTCCGCCTGGCCGATCAGGTCCGACGCCACAAAACGTGCATCGGCGGATTCGTCCGCCAAAACCACGATCTCGCTCGGACCGGCAAAGCTGTCGATATCCACCACGCCGAACAGCAATTTCTTCGCCAGTTGCACATAAATATTTCCCGGCCCGACGATCTTGTCCACCCGGCGGATCGTTTTCGTTCCAATCGCAAGTGCCGCCACCGCCTGAGCCCCACCGATCCGATATACCTCGGTAATACCGAGCATATGACAGCAAGCCAGAACCAGCGGATGAACCGACCCCTCGTGCCGTGGCGGCGAAACGACGACGATTTCCTTCACACCAGCGACCTGCGCCGGAACTGCCGACATGATCACCGTCGACGGCAGGGGGGCAGACGC
>CAYMXC010000325.1:0-3760 GCA_964394135.1 uncultured Phycisphaerae bacterium | reverse complement strand
TTTTTTGATAGCGTATTTATCGTTCATTGACCATTCTTTTGCATCCATGGCAATTCTTTACAGAGATCCGGATCAGCTTGCATTGGCTGAAAAGATAGGAAAACCAGAGAATCTGCTTGACAACCCCGCCCGCCTCTCTTCTTTAAGAAAACCCCTATTGGATAACTACTTGGGCATGAATATTAATAACACCCAATCCAAGAATACAGTTTTAAATGAAAACATTCAAAACGAAATCCTGCACACCGTCGTCCAGGTTGGCGTTCCGATAGAAAATATCGTGGCGATCAACGTGGGTTGGGGTTATCGCCATATTTTAAATCTCGATTCCACCACTAATCGCACTGATGGGACCGAGAACAGTTTTCATTCAACCAAGAATTTTAAACGAGATTACAACCTAGGACTGTCATTCGCCATGCCCTTCCTCGATTGCGACTTCGGCTATTCCTACACCCAGGGCGATGACGAGGAATTTAGCGAGACTTCGTTCGCCGGAGCCGCGGAAGATAATTACCGCAATCACGGCAACCTGGCCAGCCACACCATCGGCATCGTCTACGGCAGTTTTGAAGTATACGGAACTTACAGCGCCGAAAAAATCACTGGCGAATATAAAAGCATACAGGAAGCTGATTTCTGCCTGACGCATTATAAATTGAATGCCCGCTACATTTACGGAATTTTAGACCAAGAAAATCTCCTCTGCAAGTTGAGCTATTCCCAAACGAAATTGCAGCAGCAACAGTTCGATGTTGCACGAATCCAGTACCACTTGGAAATACCTAATTATCTCCTGAAATTCGGTAGCTATTATTTTTCTGTACAAGACCCCTATGAACTTGCAATAGGTGTGGAACTCAAGGCTGAAGATAAAAGCATTTTTAATTTTATTCGCAATGAATTCCTCGTGAAACAAAATTACCAAGCTGCCCTTCCTTGCCGGATCAGTGGAAAAATCCTGCCTTTTCTTAATCTTTGGTCAGAACAAAGTCTCGGATATACCGCGAATAATGAGAAAGATATTAAATCGCTTATTCTTCAACAGCTTTTTGGACTGCAAATGACTTTTGAGCATTGGGATCTCAACATCCAAGTCGCACCTTTCGGAAAATGGTTGACCTCAGAAAAGAGCAATTCACAAACAGCAATATTTGCCATGAACTTTTTATGGCGTTTTTAAAATTGACGGAGAGGAGGTCAAGCAATTATTTAGCATAATAAAACTCATATCATGATTGGAGGAAAATTTTTATGCCGAAACGTTTTTTATCAGGAATCGTGTTCCGGTATGTTCGGGTGCGCGAAGAATAGTCCTACCGCGCCCAAGGCTGGTGGAAGCGATCGCGGATCAATTTGCGTCGCCATGGATGTCTTTAGCAACATTTCTTCAGGCAAAGTCACAGTAACCAATGGTCCCTTGAGTTTCACTTCAAACCTAATTTTCTCGGCCAATAATGAAACCGCCTCAGTTACATTCACCGATCTGCAGGTAGGCAACTGGAACGTTACCGCCTATCTATACGACGCAACCCAGACGATGAAATTTTATACCGAAGGTTCGGCCACAGTATATGCATATAAACCGACTGAACTAGTGTTGGCGCCCATCCGAACCGGAGGACAACTGAAGGTATCGCTGACAGTCATTGGAATCAACGACATCATCTATAACTCGAATCGGTGCGGACATTCCCAGTTGTTCTATTTGGATAAAAACGGGGCCGAAAAAACCCTGAGCAATTCTGATTATATCGAACAAGTATCCAATGCTCGTTACGGTTCCAATTCTTATTTCGGTATCTACCGGAACGGCAGCTCAATCCAATTGGTCAGTTTTACAATCAACCCGGCCAGAGATGGGATAACGTACAACACGCTGCTGGACAACAGCCACGGCGAGAATTGGAATTGGGTCAGGGCTTCCTTTGACGGAACCAAGATCGCTTTTGCCCACATCGGCAACACGCCAAAAGCTTATTCCATCGGCGTCTGCACTGTCAGCAATGGCGTTCTGGTGAATTGGGACTACTTGCCGAATAACGGAGGCTATGAAAATTACCCAGTCTGGACCGCGGATGGTCGGATTATCTATGAACGTTATGACTCAAGTCAAGGGGCGAATTGGTTGTATGTCATGAATGCTGACGGGACCAACAAGACAGTAATCAGCACTTCACTAGGAAGCTGTGGATATCCTATAGATTGTTCTGTAAGCAATCAAATACTCTATTTTGCCAATGGCATTTATCGTATCAACATTGATGGATCGGGTTATACTTCCTTAACTCCCGGTATCACTGCCCGCGATGCGCGTTTCAGAAACGACGATCAAATCATCACTTTCTGGAACCAGGACACGAATACTATCTATACGATGAACAATGATTCAACTGGCTCGGGAAAAACCCAAGCCAGCCCGGGCAGCTACACTTGTTATTATCCTTGCTTCATGTATTAAAATGCGCGAACCGGAATCATTGTGGCCCAAGTCATTGTACTCATGGGACTACAATGATTCCGGTTTTTTATTCGGGTTGAATCCCAGGAAACCGCAACAATTTAACTTCTTTGTTTTGAAATGCAATTTCCAAAGGGATCTGGTCAACATTTGCCGCTATTTCATCCCCGGCAAATAGGACAACAAGCCCGATTTGATGTTCAGTTAAAAAGTCGCGTAATAGTCGCGGCTCTTTTTCCCTGAAAAACCAATCCACCTTTTGAATTCGCTCCTCCACTGGCTGGCCCATGATCTGGCAGGAAACGATGTCCTCCAGGTAGGTATTCCGCAGGCTTAAGCCAGCCACGTAAGCAAAATTACCGTATTGCATCCGGGCAGGCGTTGACGTTTTAGGCCCAGCCGTGGGGGTGGCCGTGGACACCGGGTTCTCCTTCGCTTTCAGTTTGCTCGCAGCGTTGCGTTTAAAATCCGAAAATCCCATCAACCGTCCGTGGGTGAAAACTGTTTCCAACGCTTTTCTGCCCTCCTCTGTCCTAAGCGAACCCACCAATGGTCTTAAAAGCACAGCGTCGTTCGGGGCATTCGCACGCAAATATCGCCAGGCTTCCAACTCGCCCGGAGATATGCGATTTTCCCATCGCAGGCTGAATAGGGAATGGATGATACAGGGAATTCCAAACGCAAAAACGCCGGCGATCACGAGCATTTTGCGGCTAGTCGGGAACCGACTGATCCAGGTTTGAATCTCCATAGCCGCCGGAATCGCCGAAAACAATACAGCGTAATAGGCGAATTGGATAGTTTGCCATTGCAGCCCATACTGGATTAAAACCAAAGGGGCGGTCAGGGCCGCCACGCTCATAAGTCCCAGTAAAAACAAATCCGGATTCAAAAACGGCCGGAGAAAAGACCGAAGAACAGGTAAAACCCCGACCGCCTTGATTCCCAAGTTGCCAATCACGAAAACAACAGCCAAAAGGATCATCAATAATGCGAGCAACATGGGATGCTCCAAAAACAGCCAGCGCAAAGTGTCGTAACTCATGACATTCATGCGATCGGGTGCGGCGATCATCGTGGCCAAGGCGTACCCCGGGAAAAGCCTCACCAGCCCGGCGCTACCGCTATTTACGGGAAGGAAAACCATCAAAGCCACGGGCAGGACCGCAGCCAGAAGTTTAAGCCACCTAATATCTCTTTTAAACTCACCGTTAATCAGGTTCATGCCCGCCAATCCGCCAAGCTCCAACAATCCTGCATAGACTTTGAATCCGCTCAATACCCCCCATACCAAGCCCG
>CAYMXC010000324.1:0-3780 GCA_964394135.1 uncultured Phycisphaerae bacterium | reverse complement strand
GCGACCGTTTACCCGAAACGGTGCTGAAAAAGAAAAATCCGACCACCAGCCAGAGGAAAATTAAGAGCAGTCCGGACCGTTTCTCCTCCATTTCCTTCCGAAACGGCAGAATCAACCCCAGGGGCAGAAAAACGCTCCAGGGTAAGGTCAGCAGGAAGATTTGAGGAAAATAATAGAAAAAGGAACGCGAGGTCCCGAACTCGCCCAGGCATCGGGCGATGTATTCTTCGTTCCAGCGATAGATGGCGTTGGGGACTTTAAACAAAATCGCCGCTACCCATCCGCCGACAATGAGAATGAAGATAACGATCCCCAATGGAATCGCCATTTTTCGCAGGTATTGCCACATTCCCGCGGCGGTTCCGTAAAATGGACATCCTCTTTCCTCCGCGGGTACATCTTTCGTTTTGTCCAGATGCCGCTGATACCCCGTCCAGAGCAGATAGACAAAAAGCGGAAGTAAGACCGTCGGTGCGGGAACCGGTCCCTTAGCCATCATCGCCAGACTGAAAGCGATATACGCGGGAATCATATATTTCAACGTCGGCCTGCCCTCATCGATCGCCACGATGGCCAGGTAGAGCAGATAGAAACAGAGCGTGACGAAAAATGTCATGAGCATATCGGCATTGCCCACGTGGGACTGCCAGAGAATCCCCGCGGTGCTGGCGGTTGCCAATCCGGTGATAATGCCGGGAAATCGACCGAACATTCGACCGACAAACAGGGTTAAGACCAAAGCCAATCCCGTCGCCGCCAAAGCCGAGGGCAAGCGGATGATAAATTCATCGAGTTTACCCGCCACCGCCGCAAATGACGCAACCGTCCAGTACATCAACGGCGTTTTTTGCAGCCGAATCTGACCGTCGAAATGCGGAACGATCCAATGCCCGCCAAGCGTCTCCTGAGCCGTGACGGCCACCAGACCCTCATGGTCGGAAAGCGGAACGAAACTACCGAGACGATATCCGAAAAATGCGATGCAAAACACAACAATCAACAACAGGTCGATCGGAAATATACGGCTATGAATATCTTTTTCATTCATTAAGTATGGCCCTTTAAACACGTGCGTTACACTTTACGTTACCCGGAGTGGATTTTCAAGAAGAAGCTGCCGGGAAAGGATATCTAGAAATAAGAGTTAACCACAAAGGCACGAAGACACAAATAAGAGAAGTTTTTATAGTGCATATTACGCAAGAGCCGGATTGTACTCACCCCTTAACTTATCATACTTTTTACCGCTTATCCGAAGATGCCGGCGAGAAGCTGAGTGCTGTATTGAGAAACCAATCCCCAGCCGATGAAAAGTCCAATCAGCCCGGCGGTCAGAACCGTTAAAAGTCCTCCGATGGATGCGGGAACTTTAAAGGCGGATAATTCCGAAGTCTTAAAGTACATCGCCTGAGCGATTCGCATGTAGTAAAAGAGGCTCAGGAGAGTATTGACCAGAATCGCGACAACCAGTACGGTGTGATGATGCGTCCAGAGCGCGGACAGTAAGATCCACTTGACGGCAAAACCGGCCATGGGCGGCAAACCGACCAGTGAAAAAAGGAAAAAGACCATCATAACCGCCATGTAGGGACTTCGTGTTCCCAAGCCGTTGAAGTTTTCAATAGAATCTGACCCGGTTTCGCGTTCGACCATCCCAGCCACGGCGAAAGCACCGAGATTCATCAATAAATAGACGAGAATATACGAAAGAACCGCACCGACTCCTGCACTGTCGTTGAAAATCGTCAAACCGCAGACGATATACCCGGCGTGTGCGATCGACGAATAGGCCAGGATGCGTTTGACGCTGGATTGCCAGTAAGCGGATAAATTCGCCAACGTCATGGTGACAATGGCAATCAAACTGATGACCCAAATCAAATTTGAATTAAAATGCGAGGACAGAGGCGGAATCGCAACCCATGTAACCGCATGAATCAACCGTGCCAGGGCGATCAACGCAGCCGACTTCGACGCCACCGACAACCAACCCGCGACATCCGCCCCAGCGGCTTCAAAGGCGTCCGGGCACCAGAAATGAACCGGGACCAATGAAATTTTAAAGGCGATGCCTACAAAGATAAAAATCAATCCCAGCAGGCCTGTGACCTGTAACCCATTTTTGAAAAGCAGCGGAGCAATGGTATCAAAATTAAAGCTGCCCGATAAGCCGTACAGCAGACTGATGCCGTACATCATAATCGCCGAGCAGACGGCTCCGAAAATCACGTACTTGGCCGATCCTTCCGCCGGTTTCTGCTGGAATCGGCGGAAACCGACCAACACATACGACGGCATGGACGCCAGTTCGAAAGCGATCACGAAAAACAGCAGATGTTTGGTCGACGACAGCAGAATCATCCCCACCAGACTTCCCAGCAGCAGGCATAAAAAGATCGGCCACTCCCAACTGGGTTTTCGCCACAATTCTACGGAGAGCACCAATACCCCAAACAGAAAGATACTCAAAAACGCGGTCATAAAGAGCGTCAATTTATCGACGATGATCGTTCCGGCAAAAAAAGTATTCGGAACACTGGCCACCCCCACAAGCATTCCGATTTTACGAACGGAGGTCAGCACGACGAACAGGACGATTCCCATGACCGCGAGGTAAAAGTATCGCGAAACCTGCGAGCCGAGAACCAGCGAGGTAAAAAGGACCAATGCGATCCCGGCCAGGAGGGCCATGACCGACCAGTTCATCAAGATATCTATTGATTGAGGCAATTCGATCACGCTTATGAGTCTCCGCCTATGAAAGCAACTTTAAAAGGTTATCCAACGTCCCGCCGGCAAAGTTGAACACCGTTTGCGTCGGGAAAATACCCAGGGCCAACGCCAGAACCGCCATTGGAACCATCACGAGCATCTCCCGACCGGTCATTTCCGTCAGATTCGCATATTCCGGTTTCGGCGGTCCCAGATACACCCGCTGCATCGCCCAGAGAATATATCCAGCCGTCAGGATCATGCCCGAGGCGGCGATAATCGCCATCACTTTGGCGCCCGTCGGACCCAGGATCGTCGCCTGCCAGGTTCCCAGCAAGACATAAATTTCACCGATAAACCCGCACATCCCGGGTAACCCCATTCCGGCGAAGAACGCCACGATGGCAAACCCGGTATAAACGGGCATCTGCGTGGCGATACCGCCCAGACGGGTGATGTCACGGTGATGAACGCGTTCGTAGATCACGCCGACGATAAAGAACATCGCCGCGCTGGAAATACCGTGGGCGACCATCTGGAACATCGCACCCTGGAACCCGGCTTTGGTAAATAAGGCGATTCCCAGCAGGACGAATCCCATGTGCGAGACCGACGAATACGCGACGAGCTTCTTAAAGTCGTCCTGCGCCAACGCACACAAGGCGCCGTAGATAATATTGATCACGCCCAAAATTCCAAGCACCCAGGCCACGGTCTGAACCGCCCCGGCATGCGGCAAAATCGCATAACTGAGTCGCAGCAGTCCATAACCACCCATTTTCAAAAGCAACCCAGCCAGGATCATACTGATCGGCGTCGGCGCCTCGACGTGAGCGTCGGGCAACCACGTATGGAACGGAAAAATCGGAATTTTGATCGCAAATCCGATATACAGCAGAACAAAGCACGTCACCCACATGAATTCATTACCCGCGAAGGCAGGTAAGACACCTTTCAAGCTCAGCAGGATCAGATTGAACGTATGAGGACTGTCCGACGCAGCAAATAACGGATGACCGCCGGTATAGTTGCTGGTAAAGTAGAACCAGAGCATCACGATCAGCATCA
>CAYMXC010000323.1:0-3788 GCA_964394135.1 uncultured Phycisphaerae bacterium | reverse complement strand
GTTCCCGGAGCTACACAAAAAAAGGATTGGGCACACTCTTTGCCGGGATGCTCTGGGGTGATTTCTGCTTCACGCTGATGGAAACGGTCATCCCTACCATACTTCCTCTGAAACTCAAGGCCCTGGGTTCCAGCAATACCATTATCGCCCTGATCATGACCACCCTGCCGGGAATTCTGAATGTCACGATCTGTCCGTGGGTAAGCTTCTGGTCCGATCGCTATCGCAGCAGCTGGGGCCGGCGCATTCCGTTCATTCTCTATACTATCCCCTTCCTGACGATGTTTTTGATCCTCCTGGGTTATTCCGAACAGCTCGGCGGCTGGTTGCACAAATTGGCCTTCGCTAAAAACGGCATGTTTTCCGCTACTACCGTCGCCATATTTATAATCGGGATTTTCATGGTCGGTTTCCAGTTTTTCAACATGTTCGTCGGCAGTGTCTACTGGTATCTGTTTAACGACGTGGTCCCTGAAAACTGTCTCGGCCAGTTCCTCGGCCTGTTCCGTGTCGTCGGTAGCCTCGCGGGTGTTTTATACAATAAATTTATCTTACGATATGCCGAAACGCATATGACCGAAATTTTCCTCGGTGCCGCCATCCTCTATTTCGTCGGTTTTGGCCTCATGTGCTTTATGGTCAAGGAAGGCAAATACCCTCCGCCTCCGGAATACGTCGACGGCAAACGGGGCTTCTTCGCTGGAATCAAGACCTTCTTTGTGGAATGCTTCTGCGCCAGATTCTATTGGTACATGTTCGGCATCACTGCCTTCTCCGCTATGGCCCTGAACATCAACATCTTCATTTTTTTCTTCGTCAAAGATATCGGATTGACCTTGAAGGAATATGGCGACATTTTGGCTTATGCGGCAATTGTCGGCATGTGCCTGACCTATCCGGCCGGAATCGTGGCGGATAAATATCATCCGTTGCGGGTTCAATTTGCCATGAAATTTGTCCTGCTTTTCTTCACCCCTTTGTTTTTGGTGTTCACATTCATCAAAATGAGTCCTGGCGCAGCCTACTATTACTACATGATAGTTGCCCTGGCTCAGATCCCGGCTGCCGCCTTGTACAACGCCGCGGTTCTCCCTGCCTTGATGAGGCTCTTTCCCAAAGATCGTTATGGCCAATTCTGTTCCGCCGATGCCATGGTCCGTTCGGCGGGAACCATAGTGGGAGGACTGATGGCAGGGGCAACCTTTGACCTTTTGAAATGGATATACAACGGCAGCGATTTTGCCTATCGATGGATATTTGCCTGGTCCTGGGGTTTCGATATCCTGGCCTTCATATGCCTCATCAACGTCTATCGCGGATGGAAAAATTACGGTGGCTTGAAAAGCTACGTTCCCCCGCTGCCCGAGAAAAAGTTCAGTTAAAAACGAGAATTCTATCGTATTCGTGTTGACCTTGGAATTCCCGTCAATTATCCTATATCGGGTCTAATACCGGTTCCTGCTGCGGTTTGCCGAAACTGGCCGTACGGTCGTTTTCGAGTCGGCAAACCAAAAAGAGATTGGTAAAATGGATAAAAAACGATTTTTCCGTTGTCAGACACACTCTGGAAGGAGATTAACACATGGCAAAAAAAACAGTTGCGAATATCGATCCGAAAGGCAAACGTGTCCTGATGCGAGTGGATTTCAACGTTCCCATCGCTGAGGGCAAAGTCGGTGACGACAAACGCATCGTCGCCGCCCTGCCGACGATCAAAAGCATTATCGAGCGCGGCGGCCGGCTTATCCTCATGAGCCACCTCGGCCGACCAAAAGGCGGACCTTCGCCGGAATTTTCTCTCAAACCGACAGCCGATCGATTGGGCGAACTGCTCGGCAAACCGGTAACCTTCGTCGACGACTGTATCGGCCCGAAGGCCAAGGCTGCCGTCCAGGCCCTCAAGGACGGTGATGTTCTGGTTCTTGAAAACGTGCGGTTCCATAAGGAAGAAGAAGCCGACGACGAAAATTTCTCCAAACAGCTGGCCGAATTCGGTGATATCTATGTCAATGACGCCTTCGGCACCGCCCACCGCTGCCACGCCTCGACGCACGGTGTCGCCAAATTCATCAAGGGACCGAAGGTGGTGGGTTTCCTGATCGAAAAAGAACTCAAATATCTTGATGAGGCTCTGAATAATCCGAAACGGCCGTTCGTCGCGATCCTCGGCGGCGCAAAAGTCAGCGATAAAATCGAAGTGATCAAAAACCTGCTGTCGAAGGTCGATAAGCTCCTGATCGGCGGCGCAATGGCCTATACGTTCATGAAGGCCCAGGGCAAACCGACGGGAAATTCGCTGGTCGAAGCCGACAAGGTCGATCTGGCGAAAGAATTAATGAAGGTCGGCGGCGAGAAACTGGTCCTGCCGGTAGACACCATGTGTGGCAAGGAATTCAAGGAAGACACGCAGACTTGCGTTTGCGAGGGCAATATTCCCGACGGCTGGGAAGGCCTGGACATCGGTCCCAAGACCATCGAGTTTTTTAAGAAACTTGTAATCGGCGCCAAAACGATTGTGTGGAACGGCCCAGTGGGCGTGTTTGAAATGAAACCCTTCGCCGCGGGCACCTTCGCGCTGGCCCAGGCCATTGCCGATGCAACGAGCAAAGGCGCCATCAGCGTTATCGGCGGTGGCGACAGTGCCTCCGCGATCAAAAAGGCCGGTCTCAACAAAGCCATGACACATATCTCCACCGGCGGCGGCGCAAGCCTCGAATTCATGGAAGGCAAGGGCTTCGAAACGCTCAATATACTCGATAATCAATAATCGCGGGTTTCATTGACAACTCGCCGTAAAAAAAATGAAATCAAACGATATGGCTACGCATTTCCGCGTGGCCATATTTTTTAAAATCATCAAAATCATGCCATTCAGCGAATTTCCGCCAGTTGATATTTGCGATTGCCCATCTTCAGCTTGAGACACTCTTCAATCTGAATATATGGATCCTTGCCGTGAATCTGTTGCAGCAAATGGCCGTTCCCGCTGCGATTCAGGGGCGCCGGCAGCGAACCTTCGATGAAGTCCTCCGCCCGGATCAAATCCACAGCCGCAGTCTCGACGGCGACAAGATCATCACCCGCCACGATCCCAATATCCGGAACAATCGATGGCGTGGTAAAACCCCAGCAGTCGCAGAACGGCGTGACCTGAAGCAGAGCGGTTATATAGAAAACCCGTCCAGGCTCGAACGTCTTGAGCACTTCCTGCGTCGCCAGTGCCATCCCCTTCTGAAAATATCGATATCCGCTCTGATCGATAAAAATCGCCTTCTTCGGGCACACGAGCTGGCAGTGCATGCAATATTTGCAGGCGTGATCGGAAATCGAAATTTTCCCGTTTTCAAATGTGATAGCGTGATTGGGGCAATTGTCCCGGCACAGCAGGCATCCGGTGCATCTTTTCGCGTTCCACGTAAACAGCGAATTCATCAGCCGGTGAATTTTGCCCCGCGTGTTGCCGTCGACGCACCCCATGGCAATATTCTTGATCGCTCCGCCGAACCCGCTGTGACCGTGGCCCTTGCCGTGAGAAAGCACAATCATCGCGTCGGCATCGACAATCGTCCCCGCCAGTTCCGCCGTCTTGAGCTGGCGGAAATTCACCTTCTTCGAATAAACGTATTTTTCGTCCGGTCCCGCCGCGGGCAATAACGGCGCCCCCAGAACTTCCTGCGTATAACCCCGCTCGTAAGCGCTCGCCACCGCCCACGCCGTATCGGTCACAAAAGGCTTGGCGCCCGCTTCCTAGCCCGCTCCGCACACTCGGCGGACCAAAAACGCATGAA
>CAYMXC010000322.1:0-3847 GCA_964394135.1 uncultured Phycisphaerae bacterium | reverse complement strand
CGAACCTAGCCGGCAGGTTCTTGTACCGGCATCAGGCTCCAATCCCAAAAGGTCAAACCACGCTCCGGGTTTTTCGTATATTCAAACGGCTTTTCGAAAACAAAAAACATCTCGCCCGTTTGGACGACTTTACGAAAAATGGCTTCGTTCTCCGCATTGGGAAACAATTTGAAGTGGTTTTTGCCGACGTAATATTCCGGCGAATGACCGTCTGCCATAGCGTAGTTCCGATTAACTCGAATGAAATTAAAATCGGTGTCCATATACGCGATCTGAAGATGAAGCCCGGAAAATACCCGCTCCAGCAACTCATTGCTTTCCTGGAGAGATTCTTCCACGTCAAAACGATGAATCGCCTCCCCGATCAGCGGCGAAACCGATTCGATAAACTCAACCATCTGAGCAGATAATTTGCCGGCCGACGGGTCGGCAAGATGAATCGCACCGAACGTCTCCTCCCGATAACGAATCGAAATGACGGCAACCGTAGAATACCCTTCCTTGATACATTCGCCACGATACCGGGCATCGCATCTTTCCCCGGACATCTTCTCAACTAGAAGAGAAGTATCGTCGCACCAGAACGAGCCACCAGGCGTAAGAAAGCGACAATCCGCTCCCTCCGGCTTGCCCTGAATAATACGGGTACAAATACAATGATCAACACCCAGGATCAAACAGTTTTCCTTTTCCCAGAAGTCCCGCCTAAATCCAATATAGCTTGCATATGGAATTTGTCCGTACTTGTTCTTGAGGCGAATACCAACACATTGGCAGCGACTCCAAGTCTGAAGCAGGCTGACAACCGAATCGAGATATTCCTTTCGTGAATTTTTCTGGGCAAACTGAACAAGCAGACTGTTGGTGGCACGAATGCGTTCCTCCGCATGCTTGCGGTCGGCTCGAGTTCGCAATGCCATGATCCCATAAGTGAGATCCTCCACCAACTCGCTGAGCAGGCTGACTTCTTCCTTACTGAAGGCATCAGGAACAGCCGCATAAATCGTCAAGGCGCCGATCACATTGTTTTCAACCCAAAGTGGCAGTGAAATGGCAGACCGGAATCCTCCAGATTGTGATACCTCACGCCATACGGCCAAATCCGGGTCGGCCAAAAAATCTTTCGCAATGCAAACTTTTCCCGTGCGAATCGCGGTACCGGTAGGACCACGCCCGTAAGGTTCGTCGGCCCACGTAACCTTAAGCGAAATTTCGCAACCATCCTCCGCACACGCCTGGGCCATGGACTCAACTGTCTTGGCCTCGTCCTGCCGGGCATAGCCAACCCACGCCATGCGATAGCCACCTACATCGATAACGATTCGACAGATGTCCTTCAAAAATTCCGCTTCCTCACTGGCCCGAACAAGAGTCTGATTGATTTCGCTGAGAACCTTCAATCCCCGGTTCACCTTCTTCAGTTCTTCAAGACTCCGCTTGCGCTCGATCGCATATCGAACCGCCCGACTGAGAAGATCACCGCTGACTTGTCCCTTGACCAGATAATCCTGAGCACCCTGCCGAACGGCCTTTGCAGCCAGCTCCTCGTCAGCCATGCCGGTCAAAACGATAATCGGTATGCTTAACTGCTCCGGCTGAAAAGCAATCAGAGTATCCAGGCCATAACTGTCAGGAAGGGTCAAATCGAGAAGAATAACGTCAAATCGCCCAGCCCTAACCTGGGCAATCGCATCGCAAAGTCGATCCACATGGGTCAGATCAAAACCAGGATACCCTACGTCCACCAGCACCTCCCGAAGCAGGTAAACGTCGCTCGGGTTGTCTTCGACCAACAAAATTTTTAAAGGTTCAGCGAGCACAATCCTTTCCTGAAAAACCCTGAACAAATTTTATTCATTTGGCAGGCGTACGGTACCGAACCAGAAATCTTCAATGGATTTGATGATCGTAACGAATCGCTCAAAAACCACAGGCTTGGTAATATAACAATTCGCATAAAGATCGTATGCCCGGTTAATATCCTCATTGGCATCTGAAGAGGTCAGAACCACAACGGGAATGCGGCGTAAATCCTCGTCGGCCTTGATATCGGCAAGAAGCTCCCGACCATCCTTCCGCGGCAGGTTCAAATCGAGCATGATCAGGTTAGGACGGGGAACATTTGCGTACCGGCCGGACCTCCGTAGAAAAGCAAGGGCTTCAACCCCGTCTTCAACAACATGAAGGCGATTGCATATCCTGGATTCTTCCAAGCCTTCCTGCGTCAACCGAACATCGCCGGGATTGTCTTCTACAAGCAGAATATCCATCGGATGTCTTTCAAGCCGACTGTGCATTGCCGTTATCTCCTCCAATCGGAATAGTAAAATAAAAAGTAGTGCCTTCACCATGCAACGATTCCACCCAGATCGATCCGCGGTGACGTTCAATGATCCGTTTGACAATGGCCAGACCAATGCCCGTGCCGGGATACTGCCGGCGACTATGCAACCTCTGGAAAATGACAAATATCCGGTCGAAGTATTCCGCATCGATACCGATGCCGTTATCGCGAATAGCAAAAAGCCAATCGTGCTCTCTCCGTTGAACACTCACGTGTATTCGTGGAGCCTGCTCGTTTCGAAACTTGATACCATTTTCAATAATATTCTGAAAAACCTGCAGCAACTGCGTCTCATCGGCCATCACAATCGGCAGCGGATCATGCGTGATCTGAGCATGAGTCTCTTCAATCATCAAAGCCAGATTCGTTCGCACCCGATCGAAAATACACTGAACGTCCACCGGGCCGAAAGGCTGACTCCGGGTTCCAACCCTGGAGTACGCCAGCAAATCGTGGATCAAACGCTGCATCCGTGAAGCCCCGTCCACTGCAAATTTCATCAGTTCTCGCGTATGAGCATCCAGTTTCGAATCCAACTTGCGCTCCAGCAGCTGTACGTGACTGGCTATCATACGAAGCGGTTCCTGAAGATCGTGCGATGCAACATAAGCAAATCGCTGAAGTTCTTCATTCGATCGCTCCAGCTCCGCCGTACGAGCACGAACACGGTGTTCCAGTTCCTCATTTACCTTTTGCAGGGCTTCCCGGGCCAAAGTCCGTTCCGTAATATCCATGATCAGTGTGGCAAAACGATCGGAAGCCGAACGATAGGCAAAAACTTCAAAATGTTTCTTGAGGTGTGAATTGAAACCCTCAAAATGCGCCGGCTGTCCGGTCAGAACCACCCGACCGTAGTTCTCAATCCAAAAAGGATCCAACGCAGGCAAAACCTGACGAAGGGTTTTCCCAATAACCTGATCCCGCCTCAGGTTCATCAAACGCTCAAAAACAGGATTCACGTCCAGGTACCGGCAATCCCACGGCTTGCCTTCCCTATCCAGAATAATTTCGTGCAGGGCAAACCCTTCATTCAGGTTATTGAATAACGTGCGATATTGCTCCTCGCTTTCCCGCAAGGCGGCTTCCGTCTTTTTATGCTCCTTGCTCTCGATAACCTCCCATTTGCCCATTTGTTTGATTACGGCAAAATGATGATTGCTGACCACATCGATCAATTCAAATGGCCCGCAATTTTCCAGACAATAAGTGCAGGCTGCCAACATCCGATGGTTTCGTATGAAACTGTTGATCGCCGCCTCGTAATTTGAAAAGTTCTTCCAATCGTTTTTTTCCAGACCGAAAACATCACTGGACAAACGCAAACCCGCAAATCCGGACTTCAGAGCGTGCTGCTCCTTCTCCAGCCAACCTTTAAGAACTTTATCGGCCTGAAAACTCCCCGTTTCCGTATACCACTGATGATAATCCAAAATCTCGATTTGGCCCCGACGAATATAATCATCCAGATTGGGAACCGACCGGCTCAATATCCCTAAAGCATCT
>CAYMXC010000321.1:0-3857 GCA_964394135.1 uncultured Phycisphaerae bacterium | reverse complement strand
CCCGTGATACACTCCGCCGGACTAGCCCGCGCACAGGCGTCGCACGTACTACACCGCGCTATATGATAGGTGTGAAACCCGCGAAATCGTGGCTGAACAGTCGGGGCTACATCCGGATATTGCACAACTACAGTCTTGGCAAAACAATACGGCAGCGTCACCCGCAATCCTGCGGCAATGGTTTGAACCGCTCTATATATATTTTTGAAATATTGCATACAAACTAATTATAGTAGACAAATCTGAAAGAACATTTCTTTATACAAGCCAACACCGTCCAGTTCAAGTAAAAGCTTATTGATTCGTTCTTCCTACTTATTGTATTTTTTGACAAATATTCTGAATGCTTACACTCTAAAACTCCGCCGCCGGGCCATATATATGCCTTGCGCAAAAAAAAGGGCGGCCATAAAGTGTCGCCCTTGATAAATAAAAAAGTGAAACCAATTATCGTTTTTTAGCGTTTTTCATTTCTTCGCACGCTTCGATAATATGAGGCACACCGAATTTGTGCTTGTTGAAAAGATAGGCTTCGGTCGCCACCTCACCAAACTGGTCGGGAATGCCCAATCGTTTGACGCGAACAGGGCACAGCTCCGCCAGCACCTCGCAAACCGCGCTGCCGAGCCCGCCGATAATGTTCTGCGTTTCAACCGTCACCACGCCGCCCGTCTTCTTCGCCGACGCCGCCAACGCCTGCGCATCGATGGGTTTCACCGAAACACAATGCAGGAGTTCCACGCTCACCCCCTGCTCCGCCAACTGCTTGGCCGCTTTGATCGCAAAATGGGTCATGTAACCCGTACTCACAAGAGTCACATCCGAGCCTTCCTGTAATTTGATGGCCTTGCCGGGCTGGAAAACGTAATTTTCATCGAAAATCTTTCCGACTTTCGGCCGAATGAGCTGCATGTAGGTCGGCTGAACCGACTTGGCCATATATTGCAGCACACCTCTCAGCTCGTATGCATCCGACGGACTGTACACGTGCATGTTCGGCATCGCACGCATGATGGCAAGATCCTGAAAACACATGTGCGTTCCGCCGTTGGGACCGGCCGTGATGCCCGGCGCCGTGCCGACGATCTTCACATTGTTATTGGCATATGCCACGCTGATTGTCACCTGATCATAAACCCGCCGTGAAGCAAACGGCGTAAAACTTGCACAGAAGGGTCGTTTGCCCTCCGCCGCAAGACCCGCGCCGATCGAAATCATGTTCGCCTCTGCCACACCCACGTTCAAAAAATTCTTCGGATGCTTCTTAAAAACACCAGAATACGTACCAGATGCCTTGGAAAGGTCCGCCTCCAGGCACATGATGCTGGGATTCTCTTCAATCAGCTCGCTTAACGTCTGGGCATAAACCGCCCGCATTTCCATTTCATGATAATTCATGGTTCAACTCCGTTATTCCATTAATAAGGAAGGGTAATATTCGTAACACTCATCGCCTGGAGATACTTATCATACGCCGCCTTATCGGGCACCTTGATATTGTGGCTTTCCACCTTATTCTCCACCGCTCCGCAGCCTTTGCCTTTGATCGTATGAGCAAGAATCATGGCCGGCTTGCCCTTTACCGCAATGGCCTGATTAATCGTCGAATAGATGGCGTTCCAGTCGTGACCGTCCATCTCGAAAACTTCCCATCCAAACCCGCGCCATTTGGCTGCCAGCGGTTCAATTTCGAGAATCTCGTGCGTAAATCCGTCGATCTGCATCTTGTTATAGTCCGTAATCGCAACAAGATTGTCGAGCTTATGATGCGCCGCGAACATCGCCGCTTCCCAGTTCTGACCTTCGTTGCATTCCCCGTCGCCGACAATGCAGAAAACATTGTTGCTCCGTCCGCTGAGTTTGGCATCATAGGCCATCCCGCATGCACACGAAAGACCCTGGCCCAGCGAACCGGTGGTCATATCCACTCCAGGAACAGACCGGGCATCGGCGTGGCTGGGCAATTTGGTACCGTCCGCATTCATCGTCGGCAGCCAGCTGATCGGAAAATAGCCCTTGTATGCAAGCGCTACATACAGCACCGGCGCAGCGTGGCCCTTCGACAACACCAGCCGGTCCCGATCGGACCATTTCGGGTTCTTCGGATCAATCTTCATAATCCGGTAATACAGCGACATAACAATTTCAACCAGAGAAAGTGCTCCGCCGAGGTGGCCCGAGCCTGCCCGGCAGATCATGTCCGTGATAATGTACCGCCACTCGGCAGCCATCTGGTCAAACTTCTTCGGATCAAAACTATCCATTACATACTCCTGTAAATTCTGACACACGATGCAAAACAATATCAAAAATACATACTCTATACAAAAATCCCAAAAACTAAAAGCCAAAATTTCCTTTCCCCCACCAATTCTCATCCTCGCACATTTTATTTATCAACTTCACCCCCGCGCGTCGATATAATTGAATTATGACACTGGTAATGATACAAGGAAAAATCGTAAACGCCGATGAGGCCAAGGTCTCCGCGTGGGACCGTGGCTACTATTTCGGCGATGGTATCTATGAAGTTGTCCAAGCCTATCGCGGCAAACTCTGGGGCTTCGACCAGCATTTCCGCCGATTCGAACGCAGCCTGCGGGAAATAGAAATCACAGATGTGAATATAACGAAAATAAAGGAATGGGTTTTTAAAGCGTTCGAGGCCGCACAAATGCCCGACAGCCTCGTGTATTTTCAGGTCACACGCGGGTGCGGCATGCGGTCGCACGTGCCTTCGAACGATCTAAGCGAACCGCAGTTCTTCCTCTACGTCAAACCCGCTCCGGACAACACAAAACGCGTGACGAACGGCATCAACGCCATTTTCTACGAAGATATCCGCTGGAAACGATGCGACATCAAGTCGCTGAATCTGCTGCCGAACGTGATGGCTTCGCGGGCGGCCAACAATCGCGGCGCTGAAGAAGCACTTTTCACGACATGCGACGAAGTGAATGAAGGCGCATCGTCGTGCTTCTTCTGCGTGATCGGTAACCAGCTGATAACTCGTCATTTGGATCACCTGATCCTGCCCAGTGTAACCCGACAGGCGGTATTGGCGATCGCAGAACGTTTGCATCTCGATATCGTCGAACGGCCGGTCAAAAAGACAGAGGCCCTGACTGCTGACGAATTATTCGTTTCTTCGAGCGGCTACGAAATCCGACCGATCGTGAAACTCGAAGATAAAATCATAGGCAGCGGCCGGCCAGGACAGATCACGCAAAAAATCATCGAACAATTTCTCAAAGACACACGCGGTGGCGTAACCTTCGACCAGATCGTTAAAAATACACGGTTTCAACTGCTGCCGGCTAGATAACCAGTCGCCAGCGCAGCTTGAATATTAAATCCCCCGCAGCGACCGGCCAAATCCAGAATCTCTCCGGCAAAATAAAGCCCACGGACTAACCGGCTTTCCATCGTGCGAGGATCGACCTGCTTGAGAGAAACCCCGCCGGCGGTCACCATCTCCTGATCCAACGATCCGTTATTGGCAACATCAACTTGCAATCCCGTTATCACCTGCACCAGCCGATGCCGGCGACTGCTGGAAATCTCATATCCGGATTGACCCGATTCGATTCCAGCAAGTTTCAGCAGAACATCCCGAAGTCGATGAGGAACTTTTTCCAGAACCGAAAAATCCCCACCTGCCCAGCCGGGAAGAAAATTGATTTTAAGCGACACCGCTTTTTCCTTCTGCATGGCGCGAGCGATCGTCAAACTCGCGTCAAGTACAGCCGGCCCGGAAATCCCCTGGTGTGTAATCAAAACTCCGCCGGTGAATTTACCCTCCCGCTTGCCGCCAACGAACACTTCGACCATCACCTCCGGCCGGCTGCCCCCAGCCA
>CAYMXC010000320.1:0-3863 GCA_964394135.1 uncultured Phycisphaerae bacterium | reverse complement strand
GCATGCAACGCCCTGTCCATTGACGACGAGCGTACCGGAATAGACGAAGGGCAGGTCATCACCACCCGGGCGACCCATTTCCAGCTTGGAGTCCCAGGGAACTTTTCGGACAGGAACAGATTCGCCGGTAAGAAGGGATTCATCGGTGGAAAAATTTCGACAGGAAATCATAACAGCGGCCGCTGGCACACGGTCACCCTCGGCCAGGACGACGTAATCGCCCCGGACTACTTCCCGACCTGGGATACGCCGTTCCTTTCCGCCGCGAATCACCAAAGCGCGGGGGCTGGAAAGGTCACGCAATGCTTCCAGTGCCCGTTCGGTTTTGCGCTCCTGATAAAACGTGATGCCCATGATGACCACTACAAAGCTCAGCAGCATGGCCGCCTCGCGCTGATCCCCGAGCGAGAGATAAATTCCGCCGCAGGCAACGAGCAGGAGGAACATTGGCTCACGAACTACGTCAAATGCGATGGAAAAGATGCTTCGTTTCCTGGAAGAGGGCAGTTCGTTGTAACCCTCGCGGGCTAACCTGTCGGCCGCTTCGCGTGGGGAAAGACCTTCAATCGCTTCGATATCGTACGATTTTACCATCTCAAATTCGTTTCCTTAATGGATGTATTGTGCAAAATTGTATCGATACTCAGTGGCAAAAAAACCTTAAAAAGGTTATAAGGTATAAACTTTATTTTTGCAATCTTCAATATGACGACCAGCCATAACGTTATTGGTCAGTCAATTATCCTGAGGTCCGGTCGATTCGCGGGTTCCACGATTAATTTGGGGCAAGTGAGGCAATTTCGAGGCAAACCAGAGCGATCCGAGCATGCAGCAGATTCCACTTAACAGATAGGTGTTGGGTACGCCAATGCCCTGAGCCATCCAGCCGCCAAGTAGGCTTCCCAGCGGAGCAGTTCCCATGAACGACATAGTGTAAAAGCTCATCACCCGTCCACGTTTATCGTCATCGGCAATTGTCTGCAGCATGGTGTTGCTTGCAGCCATGCTGACCATCATGCCAAAGCCCGCGATGATCATAAGCAGCAGTGCCAGCCAAAGAATCCAGGTCAGCGAAACAGCGATAATTCCAATGCCAAACAATATGCCGCCGAGGACGATTACCTTTCCCATTCCTTTTACATTTCGCCTGGAAGCCAGATAGATGGCCCCCAAAAAGGCGCCCAGGCCCAGGAATCCGATCAGGAATCCATAAGTATGCGATTCCCCATGAAGAATTTTGTTAGCAAAGACCGGCATGAGTACCTGAAAAGGCACGAGACCGATCAGGCACAACAGCAGGAGGATCGAGCGTAAAGGAGGGAACCCAAAGGTATAGTTAAAGCCTTCTTTCAAACCAGTCAGGACATGACCGTTGTGTTTTTTGATTTCCTCATACGGAATTTTCATCGCCAGAAGTGCAGCGATTACGGCAATATAACTGACGCCATTGATAAGGAAACACGTTCCTTCACCGAACGCGGCGATGACGATGCCGGCGATGGACGGCCCGATCAGACGGGCGCCGTTGAAAATGGATGAATTCAACGCAATTGCGTTAACCAGATCCTGTCGATCTTCAATCAGTTCCAGGACGAACGATTGGCGAATGGGAATGTCGAATGCGTTGATGAGGCCCATAAAAACAGTCAAGGCGATAATCCATTCCACGTTGATCCGATTGGTCATGTATAGAAACGCCAGAGCAAAGGCCTGTAGCATGCTCAAAACCTGCGTGATGACCAGTGCGCGATGGCGGCGAAATCGGTCTGCAACAATACCGCCAAACGGGGCGGCGAAAAAAGCCGGAACCTGGCCGGCAAAGGCAAAGACTCCGAGGAGAAGTTCGGATTTGGTCAATTGATACACCAGCCAGCTTGTTGCGATCGACTGCATCCATGTGCCGATGAGAGAAATCGCCTGTCCGCTGAAAAATAACCGATAATTCCGATATCGTAAGGCACGAAGGACGAATTTGAGCCCCTTGGCCTGGTTTGTCATATTATCCGTCATGTTGAACCATAATTAAAAATGTTGCCTTTTGATAATTATACACGATCGGGAAGGAATTTGCGATGGATAGTATAGCGGGAAAACTCAAATCCACTTTCTTTTACGAAAAAACAGGAGCATAAGCATTGCCACAACGATCATGACGATCCAAATGAGTGGATAGCCCCATCGCCATTTCAATTCAGGCATGGCTTCAAAATTCATGCCGTAAATGCCGACAATATAGGTTAGAGGAATGAATAGTGTGGCAATGATAGTCAGGACTTTCATCACTTCGTTGGTACGGTTGCTGATGCTGGACAGATAAATTTCCAGCATGCTTGTCAGCATGTCGCGGTAGGTCTCTACGGTTTCAATTACCTGTATCGTGTGATCGTAAACGTCCTTGAGATAGATGAGAATGGCAGGGGTGATCAGCGTCGATTCGCCTCGCTGTAACAAGTTAATCACTTCGCGTAGCGGCCACAAGGTTCGTCGAAGGTCAATCATATCCTGGCGAAGGCGGTGAATGGTTTGGAGCGTCAGTGGATTAGGATCGGCAGTTACTGTTTCTTCCGCAGTTTCGATCTGCTCGCCCAAATGTTCAAGGATGCCGAAATAGCTGTCAACCACCGCATCGATCAGGGCATATATCAGGTAATCGGCGCCCATTTTGCGAATTTTGCCTTTGACTGTACGAAGCTGATCACGAATGGAATTGAAAACGTCGCCTTCGCGCCCTTCCTGCAGAGAGATCACATAATTGCTGCCAAGAATCATGCTGACCTGTTCGTTGATGATCGCACCCTGGCCGTTATTGCGATAAATCATCCGCAATACGACAAAAAGGCATTTTTCAAAATCCTCCACTTTGGGCCGTTGGTCGGTATCAAGAATATCCTCCAGCAGCAAGGGATGCAGGCCGAAGCAGGAGCCCAGTTTCTCGATCGTTTCAGTCTGATGAATACCTTCGATGTTGATCCAGGTTACGCCGGGCTGATTCAGGTCGGGCAGACATTCTTCCACAGTCTGAATTTGCCGTTCGCGGAATTCGGTATCATTGTAGTGTATGACCGAAAGCTGGACGTTCTCCATTTTCCTTTCCCCGATGTGAATCAGGGTTCCGGGCGGCAATCCTGCCTTTTTCGACCGCTGTTTTCTTGCTTTTTTGTTCATGAGAGTTCCTTTTGCTCCTTGGATTATCGACCCGGATCGGGCTACCAAAATTCGCACCATCGGCGCCTGTCGGATAACCCATTATGTTATAGCATAAAATAATTTGTAAAATAGTCCACAATTTCGCACAAAATACGTAGAATACTGTTTTGCTTTTTCAATGCTTAGATAAATTTGTGACAATGGAAAAAGAAAATGATGGTAGTATGGGCAGCAGTAGTTTTGATCCTTGCAAGCATCGTAATGTATTTCGTTCGAAGCCTTAAGTCTCTGCCGCGGAATTTCGGCGTGGTGGCGCAGGGCGTTCTCTACCGGTCCGGACAGGGGAACCGCTACCAATTCCGTAACGCGATCCGGCAGTATAATATTAAGACCTTAGTAGTGCTTCGCGCGATGGATACCAATAATCCTCGGCCATGGTTTCTGGCAGAGAAGAAAATGGCAGAGGAAATGGGCGTGAAATTCATTCATTATCCGATGGTGGCCAATAATCTTTCCGACGATCATTTCTGGATCGATTTATTGAAGATGACGCAGGATCAAGCCTCACGGCCGCTTCTGGTCCACTGTGCGCGCGGCGAACTGCGAACCGGATTTTTGTGTGCGATTTATCGCCTGCTTGTCGATAACTGGCCTGTGGAAAAAACAATAACGGAGATGGAAAGTTATGGCTATGACACCCGCGGTCACGCCGTGGC
>CAYMXC010000319.1:0-3864 GCA_964394135.1 uncultured Phycisphaerae bacterium | reverse complement strand
GATCCGGCGGAAATTAAGAATTTGAAACTGGCGACCATCACGCCGGACCTGACGCGAGCGGTTCTGGTCGAGGAATTTAACCGCATCCTCATTACGAAGATCAATTTGCCCGGCTACAAGCGGGGAATTGAAGTTTATATCGAAAAGCCCGACCTGCTGCCGTTCGAAGAGGCGAAATTGTACGGACACAACGCGATTCACGCGTTAATCGCGTACTTGGGCGACTTTAAGGGACTCGACAACATTGCCCAGGCCGGCAAAGACAAGGCCATCATGGAGATTGCGAAAAAGGCGTTCATCGAGGAATCCGGCGCGGCATTGATCAAGCGGCATCGGGAGTTGAATGACTCGCTTTTCACGCCGGCTGGTTACAAGGCATACGCCGAGGACCTGCTGGAGCGGATGGTGAATCCGAATTTGAACGATTTGATCTCGCGCGTCGGTCGGGATCATGTGCGGAAGCTGGGTTATGACGATCGGCTGTATGGAACGATGCGGCTGGCGTTGAAATATGATGGGAAACCTGTCAATATGGCCTTGGGCGCGGCAGCCGGCGTGCTGTCGATGATCAAGCGGCAGGCAAGTTTTGATAAGCCGGTGGCGAATTTGCCGAAAACGGCCGACGAGTTGACTTTGGAAAGTTTAAAATCGCTTCTGCTTGGGCTGTGGGGAGATAAGGCGGACCAACACGCTCAACCCATGATCGACCTGACGTGGCAGGCGGTTCAACGGCTGAAACAGCAAGGGATCTAAGTGAAAATAGTGAATTTGATTTGTATTTATTAAGAGAAGGAGTATACTAGGTTAGGGTGTGGAGCAAACTTTCCATAGAATGAATTTTGGGTCAGAAAATTTTCAATTTCATCCGCAGGAGAATGGGTGAAAGGATAAAAATTTACAGCAAGCTTTAGGAGAGCACTTTCATGGCCAAGATCAAATTAGCAATTGTTGGAGTGGGAAACTGTTCGTGCTCGCTCATTCAGGGATTTTATTATTACCGCAACGGGCGAGATCTTTCGAGCGCGGGCTTGATGCATCCGCAGGTCGGTCCTTATCGATTGGAAGATATCGAAGTGGTCGCCGCGTTTGACGTCGACAGCCGCAAGGTCGGTAAGGATGTCAGCGAAGCGATTTTTGCTCACCCGAACTGTACGAAAGTTTTTTGCAAGGATGTTCCCCGGTTGAACGTAAAGGTTCATATGGGACACGTGATGGACGGGGTCCCCAGCCACATGGCCGATTATCCGGAATCGCGGGCATTTCGTGTTTCGGACGCCAAGCCCGTGGACGTCGTTAAAGTATTGAAGGAAAGCGGCGCGGAAGTATTGATCAATTACCTGCCGGTTGGTTCGGAGCAGGCGGCCCGGTTTTATGCCGACTGTGCGATCCAGGCTGGTTGCGGTATGGTCAACTGTATTCCGGTGTTCATCGCCTCGGATCCGGTTTGGGCGAAGAAATTCCGTGACGCCAAGCTGCCGATCGTCGGCGATGACGTTAAGAGCCAGCTGGGCGCGACGATTACGCATCGCGTGTTGACAAAGCTGTTCAGCGACCGCGGGATGAAGCTGGAACGGACGTATCAGTTGAATACCGCCGGGAATACGGACTTTTTGAACATGCTGAATCACGAACGACTCAAGAGCAAACGGATTTCGAAGACCGAAGCCGTCCAGTCGCAATTGAACGTGCCGTTGGCGCCTGAAAATATTCACATTGGACCGAGCGATTTTATTCACTGGCAGGACGACAACAAGGTTTGCTTTATTCGGATGGAAGGACGTCAGTTCGGCGACGTACCATTTAACCTGGAACTGCGGCTGAGCGTGGAAGATTCACCGAACAGCGCCGGCGTGGGCGTGGACGCGATTCGCTGCTGCAAGCTGGCGAAGGATTGCGGGATCAGTGGACCGCTGGAAGCGATCAGCGCGTATACGATGAAGCACCCGCCGAAACAGTATGCCGATTGGCAGGCCAAGGAGATGGTCGATAATTTTATCGCGGAAAACAGCGTTTCGGCGAAAATACCGGCGGTCGAGACGTCGCATCGGATGGCGGAGGTTAAAGTTTAAAGAAGAAGAAAAAAATTCTTAGTTCTCACTTTTAATAGTGCAAAGGAAAAGACAGGCAGAGGCAATGAAAATCGCCTCTGCTTTTTTTTGAGAAGAGAAGGGTTAAAGTCCTGAAAAGTCTGTGAAAAGCAAGCAGAAAGACGGACTATTACGAAAGACGAAGCAAAAAGGGCTAGTGAGAAGGCGTAACTTCCATAAATTTCTGCAATTCAGGGTACTTTTGCACCAATTTCCGGCACTGTGACGGCAATTTAACTGCTCTGTGCGGGATTTTGTTTGCATTATGCGGGAAAATGTGTTAATCTTTACCTTATCATGTTGATATGAAAGGATGGCAGGCAGGCGATGGGCACATCAACCGTTACCTATAACAGTAAGGCCGTCAGGTTATCTCAAAAGTTGCTTGCGGACATTGAGAATGGGGTTTTTGGTCCCGGGTCGCTGCTTCCCTCTCAAATTGAGTTGGCCGGCCGATATAAGGTGTCCCGGGATACGGTTCAACGGGCGTTGTCGCTTCTGGATGAGGAGGGGAAGGTTCGCCGGTTGCCGCAGGGAAAGACTCAGGTACCGGTCGATATCGGCAGGCAGGGGTTAAAATCGTCGGAGCGAACCGTACGTGGGACCATTGCCGCGGTCTGGGCGGCGGAACCGGATTATCATATTGTTGAGGTGCGTAAGGGAATCGCCCGGTATGCGGCGGAGGCGGGATTTGATATTAAGATTTTTCTTTCTCACGGTGGGCATGAAAAGGCGATGGAAGTGCTTTCAACCCTTGAGAATCAATCCGTTGATGGGCTGATTTTGCTGCCTTACGGTCATCCCGATTATGCGAAGGCGATTCAGCGGTTGATCGAGCGGAAATTTCCGCTGGTTTGTATCGATCGATTGATCGAGGGTGCTGAAACGAGTTGCGTTCACTATGACAATACCTCGGGGGTGTATGAGGCGACGCACTATTTGATCAACCGGTACTCCCGGCCGGTGTATTATATCAGCAACCTGCCGGACAATTCGACGATCGTCGCGGACTATGAAGGATATCGGCATGCGATGGCCGACGCCGGGTTCGCGGGAGAAATTTCGACCCATGCATGTCTGGGTGGGACCAGCGATTCGGACCCGCGATTCTGGCCGTTGGGAAAAAAGTGGCTGGGGACCAAGGATGCGATCGATCAATTTTTCGACAAGGCGGTTTTCCCCGCCAGTGTGTTGTGCCTGAACGATTATGTGGCGCAGGGGGTGTATGAGACGGCGGCGGCGCGGAATTTAAAAATCGGCAGGGATATTTATGTTGTGGGATTCGGCGATTATCCCCTGGCGCAGTTTTTGAACCCGAAGTTGACGACAATGCGCTCGGCTATGTTTCGAATGGGTTACGAGGCGGCCGGCCTGTTGGATCAAACCATTCAAAAGAAAATCGAGCAACCCGTTCAGGTCTATCTCCCGGTGGAGATGGTCGTTCGGGAATCGGCGTGAGCATTTCTGATTTCTGATTTATAATGGAGAATCTGCATATGAAACTGAGTCAAACGAGCAAGTCGGCGAAGCTCTTGGATCATAAATCAAAAGTTTCCTGCCTTCACCTTGATTGAGTTGCTGGTCGTGGTGGCGATTATCGCGGTGCTGGTGGCATTGCTCCTGCCGTCCCTTCAGCAGGCCAGAAATTCGGCTCAGAACACGGTATGCTTGAGTCAGCTGCGGCAAATTACGTTAGGGATGATTATTTATGCGGAATCCATCGACGGTAATTTCGTCGATACGCCGGATGCCAGTCAGATTCTTATGAAGCCGGGTC
>CAYMXC010000318.1:0-3882 GCA_964394135.1 uncultured Phycisphaerae bacterium | reverse complement strand
CTAAGTCCCGTTGCGAACCATCGTTCTTTTCTGGGTTTATCAGATGCCATTCGTCGATCTCGCTTTCAAATTTAAACCATAAATCATACGCTGAAGCAAAAAAGAATGCAAATATCGGAAAAGATTTCTCCGCGGATAAAAATGTGAAAATTGTCCGGTGAAATTAGATTGTAGGGTGCGTCGCGACGCACCACCTTTCTCTATTATTTCAAAACCTGCTGGATCGCCTTCCACATATTCTTCTGTGTGTGCGCCCAGGAATACTGGGATTCGACAAGGTTGTGCCCAGCCAGACCCATCCGGCGGCACTTTTCCGGATCGGCAATCAGTTCTTCCATTTTTTTCTCAATTTCGTCGATATTGTTCGGATCGACGCGGTAGCCGGTTTCTCCATCAATAATAAAATCCGACGTCGCTCCAAGGTTGGATGCGATCACGGGCAGTCCCGCGTGCAGAGCTTCCAGGTAGGCGATGCCGAACGGTTCACGTTTGCTGGGCATGCAGTAGATCGTAGCGCGGGCCAGAAAATAGGGAACCTGCTCCTGACTGACAAATCCAACCACTTCGACACCGGGTGCACAAACGTCCGGCCGGCAGCCGAGAATCGTCAGGGTTGCTCTGGGATGTCGTCTTCGCACGCGGCCAAAGGCTTCGAGCAGTTCCGGTCCGCCTTTGCGTTCCCAATCGACCCCGATGAATAGAACATTCTGACGCTCATATCGCTGCGGATCGGGATTCTCGATCGACGGGACATTGCAGCCTCCATTAACCTTCAGGATACGCGATGCCGGTATTCCATAATGTTCGATCAGTGATTGTGTCACGTGGTTGCTCATGGTGAAAATCATCGCTGCGCCATGAATTGTGTCTTTTTCGTACTGCAGGCATTCCCGCCACAAATCGACCCGCTCGCGGCCGCCGGGATAGTAAAGATTGGCCAGCAGAACCAGATCGGTATAAATGAAATAAGGCCGATAGTGGCTGAGAATTGGGGTTATGCTTCCCATGCAGAACGCAAAATCGTAATCTTCTTTCTGCTGGATTTGCCGGACGGTGGCGGCGATTTGTTTCATGCACCATGCCGATCGCTTTACCGCGTCGGTGAATTGTCCATCCCGACGCATCAGAACGGTGAAACCTCCGCGGCGAATGGCGTGGGGCAGTGCTCGAAGGCGATCGAATCGTTTCCGCCAATTGAGAGGACACACGTCATATCGAATGATTTCGAGTTCCGGCGTTCCGGCTGCCCAGGCCCGATACACCGATTGATTTGTGCCTGAATTCCAACCCCGATACAGGAAGAGCATTCGCATAGGTCCTGTACCCCCTTTGAATGTAAAGCAATTTGCTGCGACGACAGCGATTCCCCCTGTTTCACACGTAAAATAGTATAATGGTCAAAAGATAATTGCGTCAAGTTCAAAGCCGCATGTCCGGCTCCGCCATCGACTTTTATTGCCGGCTTTCGCCGTTGCCCAACAATGCTTCAACGAATTTGTCAGGATCGAACGGCTCGATGTCTTCAATTTTTTCTCCCAGCCCGACGAATTTAACGGGTATATCGACTTCGTTGCGGATGGCGATGACGATTCCACCCTTGGCCGTGCCGTCCAGCTTGGCGAGCATGATGCCGGTGACCTTGGCAACCTGTTTGAACATCCGGGCCTGGTTCAGTGCGTTTTGCCCCGTCGTGGCGTCGAGCACCAGAAGTACCTCATGAGGGGCCCCGGGAATCTGCTTGCCGACAACCCGGAATATCTTTTCCAGCTCGCGCATCAGGTGATCCTGCGTGTGTAGTCTCCCCGCTGTATCGATGATCAGATAATCCGAGTTGCGCGATTTTGCTGCCGAGCATGCGTCGAAAACTACTGCGCTCGGATCGCCGCCCGGCTGATGTTTGACGATCGGCACGCCCGCCCGTTCCGCCCAGATCGTCAATTGCTCCACGGCGGCAGCTCGGAACGTATCGCCTGCCGCCAGAATCACCTCGTGGCCTTGATCCTTCAGATAACCCGTGAGCTTGGCGACGCTTGTCGTCTTTCCAGAACCGTTGATGCCTACGATCAAAATTACCGTCGGGCCGCTCTCGGCTTTGGCAAGTTGACGGTCATGTTCAGGCCAGTATTTTTTCAATTCCGCCTTGAGAAATGGAATCACATCCTCGGCATTGGCAATTTTTCCAGCCTTCCACGCCGTATTGAGTTCGTTGATAATTTTTTCGGTGTTCGCCAGGCCGATATCCGAGGTGATGAGCGTGTCGAAAAGTTCGTCGAGCAGCTGCTGATCAATTTTTCGACCGACCCGCAAAACCGACGTCAATGCCGTTGTAAGTTTATCGCGGGTCTTAGTCAGACCCTCTCGCAGTTTTTTGAAGAAGTTGACCATCGGGGCTAATTCTCCACAGGATTCGACTCGTCCGGGATTTGGTCAACCGATTTGACCGGCTCCGTATATTCCGCAGGCGGTTCAACACCGGGCTCGGTTCCGCCGGAGTGAGTGCCGCCGGAGGTTTCCGCGATTTTCTTTGCGATGGCGTCCAGAACGCCGTTGATGAACTGAGGCGATTCGGCGGTCGAAAATTTCTTGGCCAGTTCGATCGCCTGATCCAGCACCACCTTCACCGGCACATCGGGCCGATACAATAGCTCTGCAATAGCCAGACGCAATATCGCACGGTCGATCAGCGCAATTCGCTGAAGCTGCCAGTGCTTTACCGTCTCGGCGATCAATTGATCGCAAGTCTTATGGTTTGACCATGCGGTTCGAGCCAATTCCGCGGACAGACTTTTACTTTCCGAGGGAACATTCGCCTCGGCGATAAAACTATCCATCTCCAGCAGAAAATCAGAGCCCTGGACATCCAGCTGGGTTAAACTTTGCATTGCCAGCGCCCTGGCTTGGGCGCGCCAATCGCTCAATTACGTTCCTCCTGCCTTACGGCAACTTCGTTTCCGTACATCAATTCTATAGCATATCGTTGAGATTCGCCATCTCAATTGCCGTCATGATCGCATCGGCACCTTTATTGCCGGCCTTGACCCCTGCCCGATCTATCGCCTGCTCAAGATTATCGGCAGTAATGACGCCGTAGATTACTGGAACACCAGTCTGAAGAGTCACCTGTGCGATGCCCTTGGCCGATTCCGCCGCCACATAATCGAAATGCGGGGTCTCGCCGCGAATCACCGCACCCAGGCAAACAACCGCGGAATAAGTCCCGCTCTCTGCCAGTTTCTTTGCCGCCAGAGGCAGTTCCATGGAACCGGGAACGTACACCACGGTCATTTTGTCTTCTTTTCCGCCGTGGCGAACGAATGCGTCCTTCGCCCCGCTGACCAGTTGATCCGTGATGAAACTGTTAAACCGCGACACGACCAGTGCATATTCCTGGTCCGCAGCTACGATCAGGCCGGCTCGAAATTCTTTATATGGCATAGCGTTCTCCTATTATTATCTGTCGAACTTTCAAGTTTACACTTATCGGCCGGGAGAGGCAAGGGAACTTTTGCCCGCCATGTAATCCCGCGAAAAAGCGGGAAGGCGATTTTGGCCACTGGCCCGCTGGTTGCTCTCTAAAGAGAGAATTTTGGCGATGGCGCTGCAGAGAGGTTCAGAGAGTTTTCGCAGGTTTTGCGTCCCATTGTCGCCATGAATTGGGGTTGCGTAAAAAAATCATTGCAAAAATAGAACCGCAGAGAGTGGGTGGGGGGCCAGCAATATTGCCGTAATTCATTGATAACATCGGGATATGAAAACGCCCGGCCAGTTTCCTGGTCGGGCGTTTCCGTTAACTTGGACTGGCGAAAAAGTTCGCCAGGTTGATTTTGGCTCTAAAACGCCCTTACTCTTGGGCAACGGGCTGGTTAACAGATGCTTCGTCGG
>CAYMXC010000317.1:0-3892 GCA_964394135.1 uncultured Phycisphaerae bacterium | reverse complement strand
CAGCGATCGAAGGTCCATGGGAATATACGGATTGACAGCGCCTAATGCCGGTTCTTCTGTACTCAGTTGTTTTGCTAGAATGACCATCGCCTCATACGCATTTAAACCCTGCTCGTATTGTTCTACCCAAAGCGGGGCAAAAATCGGTTTGCCGATCAGGCCCGTTTTCAGAAATCGACTTTGAAATTGATCGAGATACTTTTTCATCACCCGCCGGTACATCGAAGACGAATACGGCCCGAATACCTGAGTCGATGGATAAGTCATATCCATCGGCACCGGCCAGTATTTTCGACCGCGAGTATTATTTTTCAATACACTTGCAACCAGTTGATTATAGCCGCCCCACTCAACCTGAATGTTTTCACCGCTGCCCATGACTCGGGGAAAAACTCCGCTCAGCCAGGGTTCGATGCCGTTTTCATCCAGAATTCGGCAATATGCACCGGTCAGATTCGCAAGGGTTTGCACCCGTTTGTTTTCAGGTGGTAAAATCAGCCGACCTTGGTCACGAAGTGTCCCCATCTGATGACTTGTCCAGATGTTCGGAACATTTACGATACCGAATATATCCGAACCCGCATCCGGTAGATCAAATCCCCATGTTCGCAAAAGTACATCCCGCGAAATCATTTGATTCCGACCCTTCAGTCGAATCTGACCCAGATAATCGGCCCGGACAGTATTTTGGGGTACCGTCGTCTCTATTAGTAATATCACAAAACGGTCATTCGTCGAAGGTACTTGTACCTGGCCAGGTTCCACAGTCGACATTTCAATCAGCGCATCAGGAATCAGCCGGGGCTGGAGCATTGCAGGTTGCTGAATCCTCGAATCGATTGCGTCGTACTCCTTCGCAGGTATTGTTGCTACCTGATAGATCCGCCAATTACAGCTATCAATGGCTTTTATTTTCACCTTCTCCGGCGATACGTCCGCGCGAATCAATTTCATCGGTTCGATCTGCAGTGTTGACGTACCGGAATCGATCGAAGGAATCACAACCTGCAGCCAAATCGTCTCGCCACCCGCCGCATAAAGGTGAATCTTTTGGTCTGCAGGATTTACTAGCAGCGGATTTTCCACCGCAATCGACGAATCCGGGAAAACACGATCATTCAGCAGAGCTACCTGAAACATTATATTGGAAGATTTTGGGGCAGGTGCCGTCAACTGAGAAATGCAGGAGGTCAACGCCATGCAGGCAATCACGCCCGGCAGCAACACCATTCTTCGTCTCTTACCCTTTCCTGCGTATATTGATTGATCATCTGCTCTCATAGTTGGAATGCTACAAAAGATTTCTCCAAGATGCAACCAAAACGCACGGAACACAGGGAGTGAATCGAAAATTCATGAAAACATTTTCATCATTATCGGCGACGTCCTCCACCGCCCCTTCCACCGCCTGTGGATCGTTGAATGTTTCGGCTACCTCCCCCGCCGCTGGATCGATAGTAACGTTGGCGTTGCTGGAAGTTATTGGTTCGAACCGTTCCCCGCTGGCGAGCGACATAATCCCGATCCAGTGACGATGACCCTCGATAAACGTTTGATGTGTAAGACCGGGTCCGGTCCACACTGCCGGCGGAAACGCGCGATCCATCCCGCATCCACTGTTGACTGACATATGCGGAAGTGCGGTCCCGAGCCGCAACTACGCCGGGCCGCTGTCCCTGAGGTTGGAATCTGGACGGCTCGGCTTTTTTCCATGTATCGCGATCACGCTTCTGCCAGCCTTCCGATGTTCGCCTATACACATTACCGTCGCGATCAGTAAAAACGTTATTACTCACATTACGAGCGATATTCGCCCGTGGAACGTTCGATACCCAGCTTTGCCCCCCTACACCTGCTCCTCCTGCGGTTTGTCTGCGGTTGTATAGATTATTCTGGCTGAGAACAACATTGCGATTCCCGACATTTACCCGATTTGCGCTGGCATTTCGCCAGCCCTGATATCCTGTGGGACCCCACCAGCCGCCGCCGTGCCAGTTTCGCCATGCGCCTCCGGCAGCCACAAAACCACCGGCGTAACGGGGAAGCCCATATCCCCATCGGCCCGCCCACGGGTTATAAACCGCGCCAAAACCCCAGGTTAACGGCCGGGGATAATAAAATCTGCCACGCCACCCGCGATACCAGTAGCCCGTCCCCCAGACAACCGTTCCGGCGCTTACATATGAGCCAAGATATTCCGGCGTATATCCCGTATAGACAACATCTGGCGTTGAATCGTAAATCTGCACATATTTGGTATTGTACATCGGATTGTTTGGCGGAATGGCCTGCATCGCCGGTGGCACCTGGTCGCTTACAATCCACGGTCCATTCGGACTGTCCGACACAAACCAAATGCCCTCATGACAGGCATAATATCTACCTCCGATTCGGAGCACAGATTCATTTGTATTGACCGCATAATCAATCGCGGTCCCCTCGATGTGCTCGAACTGCGGCGACCCGTCGTAATCGACATGCAGAGTGGCTTCATTGCGTTTGACAACCGTCGTCTGTGGAATCTTGTTATCCATTACGGCGTCCTGAGCCTCTTCAGTCCCCGCCACGCTGGCCCGCAAATATCCTTTGTCCGACTCCGCTGGTATTTTGGAAAAGCTCGCGGGCAATTTGTTCGACGACTCATATGTCCATGGCCCTGCCAGCGATTTCGCTTTAAACCACCGCCCCGACAGCAGAACGTAATATTGACGGGATCCAAAATCCATTAAAACATCTGATTCCGTATTGCTCATATAGAGCAGATCGTTTCCCACAAGGGGCGAATACATGGGCTCGCCGCTGGAGACGATCAATTCCGCAGGCTCTGTCGAAACGATAATCCGGGGTTTGGCCGAAGCAGATGCTCCCTGATCTTCCGTCGCTTCCGATGCTTCTGTTTTCGGAGTGATAGCCTTTACCGTCGCCGGCGGATTGGCCGTAAACCTCCAGGGCCCCATGATATCTGTTGCTTTGTACCAGATCGAGTCGCCATAAAGATAGTACGCCTTTGTGTCCAAATCGAGCACGATAACAAACGGCGTATTCACCACCTTCATCAATTTGCTGTTCTCCATCGGGCGCAATTCAGGCCTGCCGTCAATGATAACCAGCACGGTCGGTTCACGGGCGAAAATAATCTTCGGAGGTGTGACTGCAAGATTGGCTGTCGCCTGCTCCTTCTCCGCTGATTCGATCGCAGTCAAAAGCCGATCCTGTGAAATGGTCAAATCCCATTTCGGAATTTCCCGCTCGAGAAAACGCGAAAGTTTTTGTTCCTGCTCCGGCGTGGCATTGGCGAATTTTACCCTGGGAACCTTGACTTCCGCGATACTCACAATCCTGCTGTCGCGGTCCGTAATCACGCGGCAGTCAAACCAGACTGCCCCGAACACCGGTTCGATCTTATCCTTCTGCGTCACAGATACCGCCGCTCGAGCCGTCATTTTCTCGCCATCGTACGTTTCCATCTGTGGCTGATATATGACGACCTTGGCCTTGGCAGTTTCGATCTCCCGAGGCCAGCCAATGTCTTGGGCTTTCACCCCCGCCCAGACGAGCAATATGACAACTGGAAAAACAACCCTTGCCATCGCGATCAATTTTCGATTATGAAAGCATTTATCCATGTTCTGTTCCTTAATAACCCTACAGTTATGAATGGTTTCTTGATGGCGCGAATCTTTGCGTGCCCCTGACTTCACCCCCATCTAAAAACAATCTATATCACGAAATGAGCATCGTCAAGCTTCATGATTCATCCGATTTTCTCGGAAACTGATCACAAATTTGTTTTATAAATAGCCATTTGCCTTCTTTGCTAATATTGATTTTGATCACACATAATAGTTTTATGTTAGTTATCTTTTTAACATCTGAAACGATTTTTTGAGAG
>CAYMXC010000316.1:0-3901 GCA_964394135.1 uncultured Phycisphaerae bacterium | reverse complement strand
TTGAAGCCTGGGCCGGCGGTGACAGGGGCGTGCTGCAGGACGGTTTCCGAGCCGACACCGGGGGCGGCTTTGGCTGCGCCGCAGATCTGCCGCAGGGGGGCGGCGTGGGCGGTCGGCTCGACGTTAGCGGTATCCAGCTCGCTGAGTTTGTGAACGTATTCAAGTATGGAGCCGAGCTGGCGGGTGAACGTGGCGATCTGGTCGTCATTGAGTTTTAGACGAGAGAGCTTCGCTACATGACGTACCTGTTGCTGATTGATTCCGTCGCTCATTTTTTTGCCTCCGTGGCCTTTGAGGGTGCCTGTGCTGCTGGCTGGGTTGCCGGGGTTTGATTGGCCGGCGGAAGCTGGGTCAGGCCCTGAGTTCCGGCTCGTGTTCGTATGTCCTTAGCCCGCTGCTCCAGTTCGGCCAGGTTGACAGGCTCGGATTTTTTCATTTCAAAATCCACATAGTGATCGTCATGGATGACGCCCGGCCAGAGGATTTCGGAGAAAAAGTCCAGTGGAATGAACTGGTACCAGGGAGGATCGATTTTGGTATGGGTTTTGAGCGTTTCGTAGCCATCCTTGCGGATGACCACGTCGTAATCGCCGTACCACTGGAACGGGACGGTGACCGGAGTCCGACCGACTTCCTTGTCGTTCAAATAGACCAGCGAGCCTTTTGGCTCGGTGGTGATCGTTATCGTCCGCTCAACACACCCTGCTATGAGAATCATCAGCAATGCAATTCCTGTCTGCCTGAACATTTTTGGCGTTCCTCGTTTTTATAAGGGTAGATCCACTATCTCGGCTGTAAACAATTTGATATCGAGTATAGCGACGGTCGATCGGCCTTTCAACCATCCTCCGCATTCGCCCGGATTGATCCACAGTTTATCGTTTTCGGTTTTGACCGATGCAACGTGCGTATGGCCGGCGACCAGGACACGGGCCTGTTGCTGGAGCGATGGGGGAATCTGGGAAAAATCGTGTGCCATGGCGATCGGGCAATCTTCGAAGGGTATCAGGATCGGTCCGCGGGCAATCTGAGGCAACACCGCCTTGAGACCTTTTTTTTCGCCGTCGTTGTTGCCGTAGATGATGTGCAGGGGAACAGGTATACTTGCGATCAGTTTGGCGGCAAAGGGAGCCACGATATCGCCGGCGTGGAGGATCGCTTCGACGCCTCGCTCTTTGAAGCAGATAAGGGCGCGTTCGATCTGCCGCAAGTTATCGTGCGTGTCTGAAAATATTCCGATCAACATTTCGGACTTCTCCTGATTCATACAATGAAATCATAACGGCTGGCGCAGGTTCTGACAACTTTAACCTGTGATCAAAGCATTTTCATTTAATGGTTTTTCTGTCCCGGTCGTTATGGCGAATAGCAGTGCGAGCGGTCCGAGCCGGCCGACGAGCATGGCAAGCATGAGAACGCATCGACCAGTCAGATTGAGCATGGAAGTGATGCCCGTGGAAAGCCCGCCGTTGGCGCCGGCGCTGACCGATTCGAAAACAAGATCGAGGACGTTGATCTGCGGATGCGTCAGAACGAGAATTGTGGCCAGCAGCCAGATGAATACCATGTACAGGAAACAGACCGCCAGTGCCCGCTGAATGAAAATTCCGTCGATGGGCCGGCCGAGGATACGGACGGAGCGTTGTCGAAGTGTCGAAACGACGGCGGCGGCCAGGACCATGAGAGTGACCGTTTTGATTCCACCCGCGGCAGAGGCCGGTGAACCGCCGATCAGCATTAAAGTCGCCAGTACGATCTGGGTGACGGGATGAAGTTTTCCGGAAGTCGTATCGACGATAGTAAATCCGCCGCCGCGCGAACTGGCGGAGAGAAAAAAGGCGTCGATCAGTCGACGGGCTTGGTCATGGTTTGCCATAACGTTTACGTCTTCAGTAACGACGATGTCCTCATATTGGACGTTTCGACCCCAGCGGTTTTGGCTGCGGGGCGACTCGATCAGAAAGATCACCGCTGTTGAGACGATCAGGATAGCTGCCGTTGAAATCAGAACGACTTGACTGTGCAGACAGAGTGGGCTGCGATGACGAATCGCCCGGACGATATCGAAAAGGACCGGAAATCCCAGGCCGCCAAGAATCACCAGCAAAGGAATTATTGTGACAGCCTGCCAGATATGAGCATAAGGGATCAGGCTGTTTGTCTGGAGCGTGAAACCGACATTGCACAGGGCGCTGACGGAGTGGAACAGGCCCTTGAAAAAACGCTGGTGTGGTGATTCGTTGGGCCATATGCCCACCAGGATTAGGGCGCCGACGATTTCAATGAACAGGGTCCAGAGTATAGTGAGCTGTAATCTTCGTTTGGTATCGCGTGGATATCCCATAAGACGGCAGGTGTAGAGGACGCCCAGAATCAGCATTGACAGACCTCCGAGCTGCATCAACAATAAAATGACGATCTGGCCGAAGGGGCTGTAATAGGTCGGGATGTCCAGTACGTTCAGGCCGGTCAGCGTCAGAGCGCTGGTTGCGGTGAAAAGGTGGTCAGCCAGATTGTTGCCGGTGTCGGAAAATCGTTCGCGATAAGTCGCACAGGGCAGTGCCAGCAAAAGCGCGCCTGCAGCGATTGCAGCAAGAAAACCGCCCAGTGAGGCCCGTATGGGACTTGCGGCTGATCGAATCGCACGGAATGCGAATTCCGCGAGAATGATCGACATTTGGATGGCGAGGTAGAGCTTGATCGCCAGGGCAGCAGAGGGACTTTTGACTCCGCCGAGAACTGCGCCAAGGAGGACGCCCGCACCGGCGGCAAAAACCATTTCAAGTCCACGTTCGCGGAAAAACTTTTTTCGATCTGATGCCAGATGGAAGCCCGACCAGAGACCGAAAATGAAACCAGCAACAGCCAGATACTGCAAGGCATGGATAACTTCCATATGCAGAGGCGGAGCGGTCAGCGGCAAGCCAGTGGTCGGCTCGATACGCACAGTACCGTATTCAAGGATCAGGCCGGCCAAACCCAGGAGAAACGCAATGGAATGTACGGTCGGTAACCATAAATTCGCTGAAGATGACTTTCCGATTTGTCTTGTCACATCCCCATTCACGAATCGATTTCTTTCTTCGTATGCGGACCTTCAGAAGAGTAACGTTTCCAAAGGCTATTTTTTATAGACTTTTTCCGGGTCGAACATTTTGTTGGCGATGATTTCCCATTGTCCGGCAGCGTTCAGTTTCCGGAAAAAGCAGTTATGATAACCTTCGTGACAGGCGGCGCCGATCTGTTTGACCTTGATCAGGAGAGTGTCAAGGTCACAGTCGATGGTGATTTCGCGTACTTCCTGAACATGGCCCGAGCTTTCGCCCTTTTTCCAGTATTTCTGCCTGGAACGCGACCAGAAGTGAGTATAACCGGTCTCGATTGTCGCACGGAGCGACTGCTCGTTCATGAAGGCCATCATGAGAACCTCGTTGGTTTCGACGTCCTGAATAATGGCGGGGATGAGTCCGTTTTGATCGTACTTGAGTTCTGAAAGTACCTGCACCGTTCAATCTCCTTGCTTGCTATATATAAATCTTTATGATACGAAATCGGAGGTTCAAAGGCAAGCGGCAAGGCAGGTAAAACGCACGATCCGAGGGGAAAAGGCTTGTGTCGTTCGGCCGCCGGTTCTTATAATGCCACGCAGATGCAATTCGTTTCAAAGCAAAATAATAGTAGATCGAGAAAAGAGACAAGCCGTGTTTTATAAGGTGATTTTTCTTGGACTGGCAGGGGCCGCCGGCGCTTTGGCCCGATATGGCCTGGGCGGCGCTATCCCGCGCATGGGCAGCGGTACGTTTCCGTGGGGAACCTTTTCAATCAATATTCTGGGTGGTTTTCGTTTCGGATTCATCTGGACGGTATCCGAGGCACGGTTTTTGATTTACAGCCAGACGCG
>CAYMXC010000315.1:0-3907 GCA_964394135.1 uncultured Phycisphaerae bacterium | reverse complement strand
GTATAACGATCCGATTTCCCAACCTCGAGCCTGGCTTTCATAGTTTCTTGGCGGCCTCCTGCTTCAAATGCTTCAGTTCGGCCTCCAGCAGATCCCGATCCACGCGGTTCTGTTCCACCAGGGGCGACATCCTCTCGGCCTCCCGCTTTTCGAACTCCGACAGGGGCGCGTACACCTCCGAGAAGACCGCGCTTTTGCGGTTGGCTGGCTCCAGGGCGGTGGCCGTGTAGAGGTTCACCGGCTCGCGGTGGTCGCCTCGGACGTGCACTAGAATTTTTTTGGCCAGAGCCGACCCGCCCATCGATAAGGTAAGCATGGAGGGCAAATCGACCGGCACCTGGTAGGACTCCGCGACGGCGGCGCAAAATTCCCGCAATACGCACAATTGCCCGGGGAAGGCTTCCAACGGGAAAATGGGCAGATCGAACCGTCCCAGCGGAATGGGGGGATCCCACAGGCCAGGTAACGCTGAAACAGGTTTTACTGTTCCCTGGGTCTGGATTCCGACTGGATGTTTTCCATATGCGATGCCGTTTTTTAAACAATTCAGCAGTTCCTCTTCCGATAGTGGAGGACTGTTTTTATAATTCCACTCGCGAAGAATGGACAATGCCTGATCGTCATTCAGGCCGAAATCCTTGACCAGGTAGCAGGCATGGTGAAACGCATCCGTATTGCGTTCACCTTCCGCCGCCGCTGGCCATTTGGCCGCCGCCAGCGTCGCCCGGCCGAGAATATCCAGGGAAGGGATGGTTGTCGCCGGAGTCTGTGTTTGGGGGATTGGTTTGGATTGCGCGGAATTTCCGATTCGCTCCAGCAGATCCTCCAGAGGATATTTCCTCGTGGGATCCGCTTCTGCGATGCGGCACATGGCCGCCGGCGGTTTATGGTTCATAAATCCCGGCAGCCGCATGATGCGGGCGGGATCATGGATCGCCTTGTCCGAGTTCAGCGCGGCGATCAGGTTTCGCTGCGCATTGGACCACGGCGCCATATCCACCATCGGATCCGTCAAACGCCAATAAGCATGAACGCCGTGGCCCGAGGCGATAATCAGGGTAGGTTCCGGCAGATGAATCTTTTGCCATCGGTTTCTCGATTCATCAAGGCCGATTCCGTCAAAGTCGGCGAAGAGGCACCAGGCGCAGACCACATCTTCATTTTTCGTTCCTCCGTGGGACCGTCGCGGATTGGCGCCCGCGTAGATGTTCTGCCCCTGTCGGTTATCCGCAAGGAGTGATTCAGCTGTTTCCGCCAATGCTCCCGCCTTATGCCAGGTGCTTTTCCCCGCCGGCAATCGCCGGATTTCAATTGTGTCGGCCGGATCGAAGAGACACTCTGTAAACAGGGCAAGTGACTCTTTTAAGCTGGGCGGGAATGTTTTTGTGCTATTTTGGATCATGCTGCGTCCCCCTTCACATTTTCGCCGTTCAACAGTTGTTCAATAAAGATAACCTTTCGAATTTCGTCAGTGGTTTTTAAGGCTTGTAGGACATCACTTAAAAGCTGGCTGAACCACCCTTCCGATAATTTTGTTGTTGCATTTGTCAAAATATTTTGGTACGATTTCATAAGTTGATCCTTCTGGGCAATAGCCCTGCATGAGTTTTGCCCCTGTTACCGCAGGGGCATATTTTTGGTTTTCTCGTTAATCCCATCCTTCATCGCGGAGTTAACTGAGAATTGCTCCCACCAGTTCCAGAAATCAGAGGACAAAACCCGCAGGAGCCGCTCCCGTTGGACCACTTGCCCACCCGCCGCGCCACATTCGTCGATGAGTGCTCGCGCAGTCGACAGATCGATTGAAAGGTCAAACGCTATATCTCGTGGGGAAAGATATTTCGGTTTTTTGTTCGTTTTGTCGTTTTGTCGCATAACTTCGCTCCGTCACATCGTGACGAAGGAATTATGGAACCGAACAAAACGAACATAATTCGACCGAATTATGTTCGCTCGTACTTAAAGCGGCTTGTTGTCTAAAGGATTGTCAAGAAAGGAGTTATAGCAGAATGGAATTGAGACTATTTTTGCAATTTGGCTTGGCGCTGTTTATAACGTCGGACAGCCATTCGTGCGGCAGCTTCGTTTAAATCAAAGGCGTTCCCTAATTCGGTATATGTCTTATATTGCCCAGTTTCCCATGCTTCACACATTTGTTTGTCGCGAGCAGATGTTTTGGGATCTACGGGTCTGCCTTTTCGCTTCTTTGGCCTTCGTTTGGTTTTACCTTTTTCATTGGTTGTAATTTGCTCGATATTCAAATGCTCTTTGCGACCAATCATACTGAGCAAACAATGCTTGGGCAAAAGACCTTTAACCATTTTTTCAGCGTGTACCTCCATTTCTTTAGTGATGACTTCTGTAACTTTTATACCATGTCGATGGTGCAGATCATACAAAATACGAAAAGCTTCTTCCCGATCGATGCCCATATGTGACGATATCTGGATCAACTCACTGAGGTTTTTCAGGGTAAAATCATTCAGTGACGTTCCCGTAACCTTTATGGCAAAACCTGCTATTCCTGCCGCCATGGCACGGTCTTCGACCGTCTCACGTTCTCCCTCAAAAAGGTCGACTTTATATAAATATTTTTTCTCATATTTTTCACATAGACTAGCCAGGACCGCAAAGCGGCGGTCAATGCACTGGGAACACAATCCACAATGGGTAGCTGGATTTTGATAATTCGCCGCCGCGCAGCTTCGTGTGTTTTCTATACATAGAGCATGTTTGAGTTCGTTAAGTCGCTCCAAAACTTCAGTCTTAGTTTTGCAGAAGTAGGGATTCTCAAAGGTAAAATCTCTATCGACAAGTTGTGATACCAACTCGGACATCTCTGCCAGGAGTCGGGGATGTGTGGATCGTGTGCGGCGGGCCTGAGGTGTCTGCCCGTCAAAAGGCAGATGGCAACTGATGACGCCATTTTCGTAAAATTTAACATTTTGCAATCTGAACATATGCGCTATGATACTGCCTAGGGCAGCGTAGAGAAATGAACGACTGCGCTGGCTGGTCTCATGGGTCAAATGTTTATCTTTATTGATAAGAACTGGAACATGGAATAACATGGGCGGTTGATCGGAGGATACGAGGTTGTTCAGAAAGTTGCATAGATCCCCTTGCAGTTTCCGCAATTTGAAATTCGACTGGTGACTGACAAGAGCAATGTGTTTTTGCTCATCTACGAGTTTATCCAATGCCCCTGTAAAGGAGTCAAGTCCGCCAGAGAATAGCCGAACTTCATCGGCGGGAACACTGGCCCCTTCAGCCTTTCCCAGGTCGAGAAAATCAGGTTCCTGACCGCCCTTCATTTTATGAAAGTGGAAACTATAGGTGTCACCAGAGGCAAAAGAAAGGATTTCCTTCAACTTATGGACTATGTCAAGACTGGCCCAGAAATCGTAATTTCGAACGGGTATTTCGAAATGAAGTCGGCGATTCCATTTTTCACCATATTCAAACTCCGCCGTGCCCCCGCGGGATACACATTGATCTCCGCAGTAGACATATGTGGCGATTTCCAATAGATCACGCAGATTATCCGGAATTTTTTGGACCATTTTTTCAGAGATAGTCTTGGCATCGAGATGTATCATCTCCTTGCCGTGTCCCAACACAAGTTTATGACCTTTACAGTTGGGGGGGACTTTTTTATATACTCCCCCGCAGAGAATGAGATGGTCTTTAATCAGGTAGTCCCCCCCTTTGCTTCAGTTCGCTTTTTAGTTTTTCGATGGCATACGGAAGGAATCTGCGAGTAACATTTTGTCGGTTTATGCCTTCTTTGTATTCCCATAGGGAACGCCATTCCCCTGTATATTCCCGCAGTATTCTTGCGGATTCAAAGCAATGTCGATCCAACGCTTCTTTAAATGCTTCACATTCGCCGATGCTCTTGAAACGT
>CAYMXC010000314.1:0-3908 GCA_964394135.1 uncultured Phycisphaerae bacterium | reverse complement strand
CGAACCGCCATTTCAGCCTTGCGAAGGCTGCGTGCTCCCATTACACCACGTCCCCGCGGACAGAAGCCGACACATATCGACTTCCGATATCTTCAATGGGATTATTATATCCATCGACGTCTGATTTGCCAAGGCGTCAGTTCGAAAAGATTCTAACCTTCGAACAAAACAACACGAAAATCGCTTACTTGATGCCGGCTTCCTGACGAAGAATCTTGGCCTTATCGGTCTTTTCCCAGGTAAACGTCGGCAGTTCGCGTCCGAAGTGCCCATTGCGGGCGGTTTCAGTATAGATCGGACGCAGAAGCTTGAGGTGGTCGATGATTGCTGCCGGCTTGAGCGAGAAAACCTTGCGAACCAGCTTGACAAGCTTGCCGTCATCAATTTTTCCCGTCCCCTGCGTATCGATCAAAACGCTGACAGGCTCTGCCCCGCCGATCGCATATGCAATCTGGACCTCGCACAAATCAGCCAGCCCTGCGGCAACAATGTTCTTCGCCACATATCGGGCCATGTAGCTGGCGGAACGATCGACCTTCGAGGGATCCTTTCCACTGAAAGCACCGCCGCCATGGCATCCGCGACCACCGTAGGTATCGACGATAATTTTTCGACCCGTTAAACCGCAGTCGCCGTGTGGCCCACCAATGACAAACCGCCCGGTGGGGTTGATATGATAGCGGGGTTTCCCTTTCAGGAACTTGGCCGGCACCACCGGCTCAATCACTTTTTCGATAATCATTTGACGACCCTTGGCCGTCATGCAACCGTTCTTGTCCACCAAGCCGGCTTTTTGATATTCCTTGGCATCGGAGTATTGTGTTGAACAGACGATCGTATCGACTCGAATCGGCTTGCTGTTGTCATATTCAACAGTAACCTGCGACTTGCCATCGGGTCGAACCCAGGGAAGAATTCCTTTCTCACGAACATAAGAGAGCCGCTCGGTAATCCGATGGGCCAGATAAATCGGAAGCGGCATGAGAACCGGCGTTTCGTTGCATGCAAAACCGAACATCAATCCCTGGTCCCCGGCACCCTGTTCTTTGTCCTTCGAAGCCGTAACTCCGCGGGAAATATCAGGAGATTGCCGTTCGAGACAAACTAAAACAGTGCAGGTTTCCGCATCGAGACCGATATCTGCGCTGGTATAGCCGATGTCGATGAGAGTCTTGCGAACAACTTCAGGTATGTTGACCACTGCCTTGGTTGTCACTTCGCCGGCCACCATGACCATACTGTTTTTGCACATAGTCTCGCAGGCAACGCGGGAATATTTATCCTGGGCCAGCATCGCATCCAGCACCGCATCAGAAACCTGATCCGCGACTTTGTCCGGATGACCCATCGTCACCGATTCACTGGTAAACAGGTGAGGTTCACCGTCATTCTTATGATTCAAACAAATAGCCATTTTTATACCTCGTTTAATAAAGTAGACTTTTTTTCAATCGCATATGTCAAATATAGGTTTTAAATCATACGCGATCGGTGTCCGACCTTGCAAGAACTTATTTTTCAACCCTGTTATAAAAACAAATCATTTCAAATAGAATATGATTTATCTGAAGCCATCGTCACGACATCGAACCAGCACCAGTTTCATACCTATGCAGAAAAAGCCTAAAATGCCCTAAAAAGCATTGTTTACATAGTTATGAAACCATTTGTAAAAATGATTTGTAAATAAAACAGGACTATTGCATAGTAAGAAGATAACGACTCTTTTTGGGCTGGCTAGAAAAGGAAATTACCATGAAGCTGCGAAATATTTTAACCGGAGTCCTGATCTTCACCTCACTGGCGCAGATCGTAGAAGCGGAAAGCGTCAGATTTGCCGTAATGGGAGATACACAGGGTTCCGGAACAAATGCAGTCGCGGAAAACGAATTTTCCCGCATCGTGCAGGATGTCCTTTCCGCCAACCCACCCGTTCAATTTGTCGGCGTCGTGGGCGATCTAGTAAGCGGCTCCAAAGACGATGCCGTCATGCAAAATGAATTTCAACAATGGCGGGAAATCGCCCAATCGTGGTATCAATCAAATTTTTCCGGCCTCAATGTTTATGTCATTCCGGGCAATCACGATGAAAAAAATCCGGATAATTATTTGAACGTATGGCAGGAAGCTTTTCCTGAACTGCCTGACAACGGGCCGGCTTATGATCTAAAAATGACCTATTCCTTCGACAAAGGACCTTGCCATCTCGTTGCCTTGAATACATCCATCCCCCGCCTGCCCTATGCCCACACCGTGGATACACCTTGGCTCAGGGCCGATCTGGAAAATTCCGACAAACCGATTAAACTGGTCTTCGGCCATGAACCGGCCTACAAAATCGCTGTCGATCACATCGCCTCGCTCGATTGCCAAAGCGCCATTCGCGATGAGTTCTGGAACATTCTTTCAAACAACAGAGTTAAAGCGTATTTCTGCGGCCATGACCACGGCTACGACCACTGGATTAAAGACAATGTCCACCAGATCATCACTGCCGGAGGCGGAGGACATGGCTTTTTTCATTATTTGATCATTGATGCCGATGAAACGGATGTGACAGTTTCCGTTATCCGTGAGCCCGACAATCAGTTGTACGAAAAATACAAACTTTCGGATACGGTGAACGTGGCCCAGGAAGATCGGACCCAAAACGACGCTCCCTATTGGCCCTATAACAGCCTGCTCTGTAATTGGTCCGCCATGCTCCTCATAGTTTTATTCTGCATGTGCGAAACTCTGACAAAATCGAAACCGATTTAAAATTGGTTTTCGATCAAGTCGATATGGGAAAATTCGTAAAATTACTGCGCCTGTGGAGTCGGAGATAAATTACTTTCCTGTTTTTCCACGCTGTTCTGGGTCGTCGGAATAACCGGCTGAGTTGTAGTGGTAGGCACTTCCTCGCTGAGTGCATAATCTATAGGCCGCAGTGGCAGAGCCTTAAGCCATTCCACCAGTGCAATGTAACGCTGATCGTTTTTATTACGAATCAGTGGATTGATCTGAGGATTATGAACAAGTGAAGCAGGTGCAAATTCCGGTGCCACCAGGTAGTTGATCAGAAGGGACTGTTTATCCGGCTGGGCATGATCGAGAATATTGCCTCGGGCGGAACGAAACGTGTCGAGAGTGTAGTAGTTCTGGTAGGCCTGGGCAACGCTCGTAACCCGGGCAAGCAATTTCAATTTCGAGACGTCCCCACCATGACAATTGGCCGTGGCGCAGGAACGCGCCAGCATCGGCTGAATCGACCGGCGAAATCCTGAGATAATCACCGGATCTTTGTTAATAACGATATAAGGCTGATACTTTTGACCCGTAATTTGCTTGATGATCAGTGCCTGTTGCAGAGGCGACAGACGAATAAATGCTTTTTGATCTTCTTTTTGAATTTTCCCCTCTTGAATCATCTGATCGAGAAATTTCCTGATGACGTTCTCCTTGAATGTGATCGGCGTATTAGGGTCATAGGCATCGCGGGTCAGAAACGCAAACCGCATCGCCTGAATATCCTCTGCCGCTTCCCCTTCCCCAGACGCAACCGCGGATGAAGCTTTAAGTTTGGCCATTTGCTCCTTGGCCCAGGCAATCGCATTCTCGGCCTCGCGATCAGGATTGGCAGGATTACGTTTGACGATTTTGGTGGCCAGCTTTTCAACCGCCTCATACAACTGACGATCCTTGCCCCATTCCAGAAGCTTGGAATATTCCGCCGTCCGGCCTCCTTCCCGCGATTTGACGTCTCGTTGTTTTTTTTCAAACTCCTTTTCCATTTCGAAGATCTTATGAAGCTTGGCCTGATCGGTCAACTCATGACTGTCACCGCGAGCATCCAACACAATCTGCTTTCCGCCCGCGTCACGTTTGAGCCAGCCACGGTAAAATCGTTCACCGGGCAATTCCAAGAT
>CAYMXC010000313.1:0-3916 GCA_964394135.1 uncultured Phycisphaerae bacterium | reverse complement strand
CTTTTGCGGGCCATGCATCGCGGCTGGTGAATGACCCGTTTTGATAGAGATGAAGAACAAGAGCGATAGTGACCGCCAAAACGGTAAAGATAATAAAAAGCCGGATCCAGAACTTCTTTCGGCGCGAGAATTTTTGATGGAGGGGCTTTACCACCGCCTCATCTGACGGTTTAGGCTCTGGCAATTTGCCGGAATCGTCCATAGGGACTCCAAGATTAGAATTTTACCTTTGGAGCGGCTTTCTGCTCTTCGGAGGCTTCGAAGTATTCGGCTTTTCCGACGCCGGCGAGGCTGCAGAAGAAACGCCCGAAGAAGCTCCGGGCGTAGGTGTTCAACTGGCGGACCGCATCATTGTAGCGATTTCGTTCCACTGTAATGCGGTTTTCAGTGCCTTCCAGTTGATCCTGGAGTTTGAGAAAACCTTCGTTGGCTTTGAGTTCAGGGAATTGTTCGCGAAGAACCAGCAGGCGGGAGAGAAATCCTTCAAGCTGACCGGCGATCTGAGCTTTTTCCGCAACGCCTTTGGCCTGGAAATACTGGGTCTTTGCCGCGGCGATATTTTCAAAGAGTTCTTTTTCATGAGTCGCATATCCTTTGACGGTTTCGACGAGATTCGGGATGAGATCGAACCGCCGGACGAGGACGTTTTCCACCTGACCCCAACTGCTTTTAACGGCCTCATCGTATTGAACGGCTTTGTTGTAGCCTTTGAGGATGGGTAGAAAGATCAGGGCCGCCAGTACGATCAGAACCACCAGGACAATCAGCCATGCTTTTCCGGTTTCTTGCGTGTTCATTGTATTACTCCTTCAATTTTGAATTGTTTTACCTGTTACCAGCTTCCGCCTGCGCCGCCTCCGCCAAAACCTCCGCCTCCTCCTCCTCCAAAGCTGCCAAATCCGCCTCCGAACCCGCCTCCGAACCTGCCTCCGCCAAAGCTGCCAAATCCGCCGGAAGAGCGGTAGCCGCCGCCGGATTTGAAAAGTGAACTGCCCAGAAGTCCCCAGAAGAGCAGGCTTCGGGAACGTCGGCCTCCGGCGAGTAAAAGAAAGATCACCAGGAGTGGAAATAATCCGCCGCAGCAGGGGACAGTCCCAGAATGAGTGCCCCCGGATGGCCGCGGGAGAGAAGGCAGACCGGTGAGCTGGACGTTTTTACTTTGAGCGGCGGTTTTCGCCAGTTCTGTAACGCCGGCAAGAATTCCGCCGCTGAAATCTCCGGAACGAAAGTGAGGAGCAAAATAGTCCCTGCCGACTGTGCCGACGTAGCCGTCGGTCAAAACAGGCTCCCATTCATATCCTACTTCAATGCGGTACTTTCTGTCTTTTGAAGCGACAACGATCAGAACGCTGGCGCTTTTCTGATTCTCGCCGAATTTCCAGGCATCGGCTCGCTCAAAAGCGTATTGCTGGATGTCCCGGCCCTCCGTGGTGTTGATAATCAGGACAACGATTCGGCAGAGGGTTTTCTGCTCAAGTTCCTGCAGCAGGGCGATGAGTTTCCCTCTGGAGGTTTCGTCCAGAATTCCGGCGCGGTCTTCGACGTATGTTTTTGGCGCAGGTTCCACGGCGGCCGCGGCGGCGGAGGAAAGGAAAAGCCATACGATGATATGCAAAAATTGTCTTGGCATTCGACTATACCTGCATATGATCGACCTCACGGGACAGGTGGTCGATGGTCTGATAGAAGTGTTCAAAAAGGTGCTCTACCTGATCACGGGAAGGTATGGTGTGGGAGCGTTTCGCCTCGAAGATCGGGCGGATCGAATCGGCGTCGAAGGAATAAAGCGATGCTGTTTTTTCCAAGGTGGAGATGATTTCGCGGGGAGGATCCTGATTGTTACACCAGAGCAGGGCGCGCATGATCGCGGCCAGCTCGGTGACGCAACCCACCAGCAATTGGCCAACGAGTTTGGATTTGCCAAGGGAGCGAATATAACCCTGACGAAGCTGAATGAGAGCGGATTTGAGCTGACGCTCACATTGGAGTCGAACATCGGATTTTTTTATGACAAGGCCGGAAAACGGATCCGGGCCGAGCACAACGGCATGATTTAGCTGATAATCGAGAAATTCCACGCTGAAGGCGTCGAGGGACTGCCGGATATATTCTTCCGTCAGAAGAACAGGGGCGCGAAGCCGCTGTCTGCCCATTTGGGGGCCATATTGGGCCAGAAGCTGTAGCAGCGGATGGCTTCGGCGGCGGACCAGAATCGCGGTATTGATGTCGCTGCGGCGGGGATTAAAATCTTCCGTCAGAGCACTGCCGATCACACAAAGAGAGAGCAGATTATCGCCCAGGTCCTGCATCAGCCGACGAGCAAGACTTTGCACCGGTTCCCGGACTGCTTCCCTCAGGTGCGAAACATTAATTTCGAATTTCGCGTTTTCCATAGGGTATCCTTACATATCCATTTTTATAGTATGACGCGTGAATCCGGAAAACCAACCAGAAAAATCGAAGAAAATTTATGTCCCCCGTAAAAGAGGATAGGCAGAGCCGGGAAGCAGTATGCTTGGCATGGGATCTCGAAATAAACTACTGCCGTTTCCAGTAAATGAGTTTCGTGTTTCATAAAGGTAATGATTTAAGCTGCGTTTTTATGGTTTCGCCGATACGTTTTCCAGTTTTGCAGGCTGATGTCGCGGGTGCGATTTCGCCACGTCAGGTAGCGTGTAATAGCGGCCTGCTGTTCCTCATGGCGGCGATAGTCCGTGTTGTTCATTGCGAACTTTTTCAGGGCGGTAAAGTGGCATTCAATGCGATTCATCCACGACGCGTTGGTCGCCGTCCAGTAGAACTGGATCCGGTGGGTGGCGGCGTACCGCAACACCTCGGCCTTGTGATGAAACGTCGCATTGTCCAGCACGATATGCAGCGTGAGACGCCGCGAATACTGTTTGCGCAGCCATTTCAGAAACACCAGGAACGTCTGCCAGTTTTTATGTGTGGCGAACGTGCCGACCAGCGTATTCCGTTCGAGGTCATAAGCCCCGAACATGTGCCGCACACCGCCGTGACGGTTATACGTCGCCCACAAACGGTCAACATGTTTCGTGCGGGCATAACGCCGGCCGTGCCGGGGCAGCAGGTTCAGCGGTCCGAACTCGTCGATGCTGATCCGCTGCCCGCCGCTGGGCCGTTTGGCGTACAAGCGCCGAATTCGCCGGTATTTGGGCCAGAACTGCGGATCGGCCGATTCCTTCCAGGTCTTGGTGTGCCGCCAGCGAATCTTGCCCTGCCGCAAAATTTGCCGCAGCCATTCCAGCGAAATGGCCCCCACGATACGCTGCGCCACCAGATACTCCCGCAGCTTCGCCAGCGACCAGACGCTCATGCCGATCAGTTCCCTCGGCGGCGACAGGGCCACTTCGCAAATCTGTTCGCGAACGTCCGACAGAAACTTCCGCGGCCCGCCGGGCCCGCATTGATATGGATACCACGTTATTGCCTCGATGCCGCCGGCGTTGAAACGATGAAGAATCTTTCGCACCCAGACCGGCGTGCAGCCGCTCTGCCGGGCGATGTCCCGGTTTGTCAGACCGCCGCGCGACAACAGAAGAATGCGGGCGTGTCGGCTATTGACAGCGTTGACCAATTGTCGTTTCATACGTTGCAGCGTTCGGCCCTCGTAAGGCCTGAGCGTCCGTGCTCGAATCCGGTCCATTTTAGTTCTCCACAACTTAAACCGGCTGCTCCAACAGCCGCCGTGGAGAACTTATCTATACTATATCTTGTGGTGGCGCAAGTCCTTTATTATCGGACATTTACAAAAACGAAACTCTCTGACTGGAAACGGCACTACATGTGTGGAATCAGAGCGGGATTGCCGCAGGCTTTGCATCGCACTTTTTTCCCGGCCCATTCAGCGGGGACCTTGATTTTCCCGCCGCAGGGGCATCGGAATCGGATCATG
>CAYMXC010000312.1:0-3919 GCA_964394135.1 uncultured Phycisphaerae bacterium | reverse complement strand
ATCCTGACCGATGGCAGTTCTGCTTTAACAGTAAGTGCGACTGAAACGCCGAAAGCTTTTGTTGACGAGATCAATCAGTGGCTTTCAGATATCAGTGTTCGTGACGATCTGATCAAACCCGCCAAAGCCATTCAACTTTTTAAGTCACTAAGTGAAGAATACGATCGTCTCAATACCATGCAAGGAAAGGCTATTCTTCGAGTTGATGGCGGCGAGCCAATTTCTTCGGGTAATTTTTACGTACAATTAGAGGATGTTGTTCCCACCGTGCCGCGTGCAGATCCCTGGCGGTATGTCATTCGGATTTGCAATTCGGGAAATGGCATGAATATTCTGGCAAACACCAAACTTCGCGGCTGGGAGAAAATGCCTGCATGGATTGAAGTCAACGGCGTTTGTCAGGAAACCACGCCATCCGGAGCACAGGCTGAGTTGCCCTATTTAATCGTTTCGCCGCTTTCGACAATTCGCATGCCGAAAGAAAACACAGATGAATTTTTTAATGGCGTCATCAAAAATATCCACAAAACCTGTCCTGAGGAAGAAAGGGGATTAACGGGCGGTCCATTCTGGGTTTTCGATCGGGTTGATTCTCAATACTGGCTTTCGGAAACAGGGGAGTTAAAGCGGTTGACCGTTATTCGTAGATTTTCCACCGGCAATGGGGGATTCGACGTTGATAAAACATATGACGAGTATCAGGAAATCAACGGTATTCGTTATCCTAAAAAGATCAGTATGCGGATAAAAGCGGTGGGGCCGGCAGGACAGGAATATGTGAAAAACTTGACGGGAAAAGAAAAAGGTGAGGCATTGGTAGAGGTTTCATTGTCCGAAGTTCGTATTAATGATGACATTTCCAATACATGGTTTGCGAATGCGGTTAAATAATCGAAGAATGCGTTGAAAAGGTCAAATAATTTTGATTAGAGTGGTATAAAACCGTTTACGAAAAGGAGGTAAGCTCATTCCACTATGTAAAATATCCGCATGATTTCAGATCGAAAAGTGTGAAAGTGTCATAGGTATCAGGAAAATCAGGGCATCGAACGAGTCCTGAGTTATTTGGTTACAAAGGAGTAAGGAAAGATGATTACTCTTGCGCATGATCCACAGGAAATTTATGCCATTCATCCCGAATTCAAACTTCGCAACGACCGAAAATATGTGATTGCCGCAAATCTGGATACCAACCGAGGTTTGAATGGTATATTGCGTTTGGCTCCGGTGGAAGGAGTTCTTGTCAGCTTGTTTGATGGAAGGCGAACGCTGAAAGATGTGACAGATATCAGTACCGCCTTCTTCCCTGAAAATACTGAGAACGTGGAACACCAAGCGGTGATGCTGGTCCAGAAAATATTACAAACGCATACCTCACCACGTGGGCAGATGACTGTACCCTTGCTGATTCATGAAAAGGAAATACCTCAAGAGAAAAAACATGATATTCAGCAATGCCATCCGAAAGAATTTATAATCAGGCCCGAGGCATATCGTCCTTGCGATTTAAAGCTTTCTTTTCCGATCAGTATTCTCTGGCTCGTCACCAATCGCTGCTCTGTGCAATGTCAATATTGTTATATGCATCGGCCCGATCTTCGGAGCGATGAGCATTTGCCTTGGGCGAGAGTGAAGGAATTGCTTTACGAAGCACACCGGAACGGAACAATGGAAATCACACTTTCCGGAGGCGATCCGCTTTGTTATCCGCATTTGTTTGATTTTCTGGATATGCTTGAGGAATTAAATTTTCCGCCCATCGCCCTGCCGACGAAAACATATGTTTCTCTCGAAACCGCAAAAAAGCTGGCGGCTTATCGTGTGCTGCGATCGATTCAATTCAGCATCGATTCGACGGTGCCCGAAATCGCGGATTTCATTGTCCAGAGCCCGGGATTTTGCGAAAAAACGCTCGAATCTATTCAGAACGTTTTGCGTGCCGGTATTTCTGAAGTGCATACCAAAAGCGTAATTACGCCATATACCCTGCCGACTTTGCCGAAACTTTATCACGATATGAAGGCATTGAATGTAAAAAAAATCATTTTGGCCACCTATTGCAAGAGTGGGTATTGGCATAAAGAAAAATTATTCAACCATCCCGATGATTATCAATGGCTCGATCGCGAAATTGCGAAACTTCGGCAAGAATTTCCAGACGATGATATTCAATATCAAAATGGTCCGCCAAGCTTAACTCCTGCGACGGCAGATCAAAGAGCCAAACGTTGGTCTGATCGAAATCGCTGTACCGCAGGACGTGAACGATTGACTATTTGTGCCAACGGAAAAGTTGTTGCATGTGAACAGATGCCCGAACGCGAAGAAGACTATCTTGGGGATTTACGATTTCAGTCCATCAAAGAAGTATGGGAAAGCGAAATTCTCGATCAGTATTTGATTCATCCGTCACGAAATCGATTTAAGGAAACCGTATGCTACGATTGCGAAGAGTTCGACCAGTGTCAATCCGTTCTTGGTACTTGCGTACGCGATTCCTGCATACATTTTGGAAGTCGGTGGGCTCCTGTGCCCAATTGTCCTAAAGCCCCTGCGAGTCGAAGCATGTAATCTATTGTATAGGCCAAGAGATGAGCCGATATCAAAAATTAATTGACCAGACAGTTAAGCCGCTCGTTTTTTTGTGGCAACTTCGTCAGGATGTCCGGCCATATCGTTGGCGATTGCTCGTCATGTCGTTGCTCACCGTTGGAATTTCAGTACAGCTTCTAATTGCGCCGCAACTGACTCGCATGATTATCGATGAGGCCTATCCAAAACGGAATCTGAGGCTTTTTTCCCTGATCTGCGCAGGGATGATTGCCTTGAATGTTCTTTCATCGGCCTTGCAGGTTGTGCAGGATTATCTGACTACATATGTTAATGGAATGGTATCTGTCAAAGTTCGACTACGGGTTTTTCAGGCGCTGAATCACCTTCCTCTTTCGTATGTAGAAAGCCGAAATTCGGGAATGCTTTTGGAGCGTACCTCGCATGATGCCGACGTTACCGCCGGTACATTGGCCGGATTTACTTGTGAACTTGCCTCGCTGGTTCTAACGACGGTGACTGCTTTGGTTTTGATGGTCAAAATCAATTTTATGATTACTCTGTTCGTCTTTCTATGCGTTCCGTTTTATTATTTTTTTCACACTATCCTGGCAACAAAAATGCGAGGCTGGGAAAATCAGATGCGAAGCAAGACCGATCAGGTAACTTCATTGATGGCGGAAGCCGTACAGGGAATTCCAACCGCCAAGTATTTTGATGCCAATAAATGGCTGTGTTCCACTTATACCCACCTGCTTCGGGAAAAATTGACCATTACCTTTGGTATGTGGCGAACACAACTCGTGTATGGGCGACTAGCATGGGCGATTTCTTATGGCTGGGGAATTCTGCTTACCTGCGGCGGATGGTATCTGGTATTTCGCGACCGTCTGCTGCTTGGCGAAGCAGTCGCATTAGGGATGTATGTGCCTTTGCTGCTTCGCCCGGCGGAAGAGGCAGTGAGACTATATCGTTCGCTGATGGCGTCCTCTGTCTCGGCCCAGAGAATTAATGAATTGATCGTGGAATCTAAGACGATCGATGGTGGAAAGCAATCTGTCAACCTAAATCGACTCAGAGAAATAGAACTTCGCAACGTTTCTTTTTCTTATCCAAATGGAAACCGGTGTTTGCGCAATATTTCATTGACGTTAAATGCCGGGGAAACGGTGTTTATCCTGGGGCATACGGGCAGTGGCAAATCCACACTTCTTCGTCTACTGGCTGGGGCATATGACAGATACGAAGGTAATGTTTTAGTCGATCAGGTTGACCTTCGACATTTCAAAGGCTCCGATTATCAATCGGGGGTGGGCATGGTAATGCCTGAGAACTTTTTCTTTAGCGGATCGATTTTAGAAAACGCGCA
>CAYMXC010000311.1:0-3936 GCA_964394135.1 uncultured Phycisphaerae bacterium | reverse complement strand
AATGATCGGCCTGGAGTAAGAGATTTTGAAAATTTGGGAGTGACTCAGTTGATAGAGCTATTATCGGGAAACGAGGCGATAGCCCGTGGCGCGTATGAAGCGGGTGTGACGGTGGCATGCGGCTATCCGGGAACCCCATCGACGGAAATTCTGGAAAATCTGGTTCGGTACAAGTCGGATGTTTATTGTGAATGGTCGCCGAATGAAAAGGTGGCGTTTGAGGTGGCAGCAGGGGCTGCGGTTACCGGGGCGCGGTGTATTGTGACCATGAAACATGTGGGTCTCAACGTAGCTGCGGACCCGCTGATGACGCTGTCGTATCTGGGCGTGGTGGGCGGATTCGTTGCCTGCGTGGCGGACGATCCTGGGATGCACTCGTCGCAGAACGAGCAGGATACCCGCAACTACGCGCGATTTGCGAAGATTCCATGTTTTGCGCCATCGGATTCGCAGGAGGCGAAGGATTTTTTGATGCTGGGGCTGGAGATATCGGAAAAGTTTTCTACTCCCGTGATTTTGCGAACAACGACGCGGGTGAGCCATTCGCGGAGTCTGGTTCAGCTTGGGGATCGAAAACTTCCGGATCGAAAAATCGGTTTTGAGAAAAATCCTCCGCGGTTCGTTCCGATTCCGCTATGGGCCAGGCCCATGCGAGTGAGGGTGGAGGAACGGCTGAGCCAGCTGCGTCAGGCGGCGGAGACGTCGGTTGCCAATCGAATCGAATGGCGAGACCGTTCGTTGGGCATAATTACTGCTAGCATAGCATATGAATATGTACGCGAAGTATTCCCTGATGCGTCCGTGCTGAAGCTCGGATGGTCGTATCCGTTTCCCGATGCACTGATTCGGCAGTTTGCCCAGAACGTTGAGCGGGTACTGGTGGTCGAGGAACTCGACGACATTCTGGAAGAGCATATCAAATCGCTTGGTATTGTTTGCGATGGGAAAAAGTTTGTACCGGCGATCGGCGAACTTTCGACGGTCAAGCTGGCAGGCGTCAGGGCAAAAATGGAAAAGAGGGAATTTTCGGCTCCCGCTGTGGTCAAACAGGCGCAGGATTTGCCGGCTCGGCCGCCGGTCTTGTGCCCGGGCTGTCCGCATCGCGGCATATTTTACGCGCTGGCAAAGCACGACGTGGTGGTTACGGGCGACATCGGCTGTTACAGTCTGGGAGTCTTTCCGCCGCTGTCGCGGATCGACACGATTTTGTGCATGGGCGGCGGGATTTCGATGGCTCACGGGATGGACAAGGCGGGCGAGCAGCGAAAGGTCGTCGGCATCGTCGGCGACTCGACGTTTTTCCACTCCGGCATTACCGGTTTGCTGGATATTGCCTATAACCGTGGAGTTTCCACGATCGTTGTGCTCGATAATCGAACTACGGCAATGACCGGCCATCAGGATAACCCCGGTACGGGTCGGACGCTGATGGGCGAGACGACTGGGGCGGCGTCGATTCAGGAGATCGGCAAGGCGTGCGGGATCAAACGAGTGCGAACGGTCAATCCGTATCAAATGAAGGAAACGCTGCAGACGATTGAAGAGGAATTGAACGCCAACGAGCCGTCGCTGATTGTCGCGGTGGCTCCGTGTTTGCTGCTGGAGAAGAAACGGGCCGGCGTTCGTCGCAAGATCGAATCGGACAAGTGCCGCAAATGCGGGCAGTGTCTGAAGCTGGGGTGTCCGGCGATCGAAGGCAAGGGTAAGGGCGGGGAGCCGGCAATCAACGAGTTATTGTGCATGGGCTGCGGCATGTGCGATCAGGTCTGTAAATTCGGAGCAATCGGACAGGTCGAAGAAAAGGTAGTAAGCAAGCAATCATAAAATTCGCGGGAGCGCGGAGGAAAAGATAAATGAGTTCGAACAATACGACGAGTGTGGTTTTGGTAGGTGTGGGGGGACAGGGCATATTGCTCGGCAGCGAGATAGTCGCCAAGGCGGCGATGCATGCGGGATTTCAGGTGAAAACCAATGAGGTGCACGGGATGGCCCAGCGTGGCGGATCGGTCATTGCGCAGATTCGATATGGTAAGGAAGTGCACAGTCCGCTGGTGGCGGAAGGAACGGCCCGCGTGCTCGGGTCGTTCGAGCAGATCGAAGCTCTGCGTTTTGCCCATTATCTGGCGCCTGGCGGTCTGGCGGTGGTTTCGAGCCAGTCGATTGTTCCGGTGACGGTATCGACAGGGTCAGCGGTATATCCTGTCGACGCGGAAGATCGCCTTAATGAAGTATTTTCACGTCTGCTTTATCTGGACGCATCGAAAATCGCGATTAAGGCAGGCAACATTCGGGCAGCGAATGTCGTCATTCTCGGCGCCATCGCCACGGGGCTGGATTTACCGGCGGAGGCGTGGCATGAGGCGATCATCTCTTCGGTGGCGGAAAAATATCGAGATTTGAATTTAAAGGCCTTTGAAGCAGGGAGACAATCGGCATGAGTACGAAAAACGGTTTTTTCGATCATCAGGCGGAAACGGCATCGCTGGACGAATTGCGAAATATACAACTTGCCGGGCTTAAGAAAATCGTTCGGCATGTATATGAGAAGAACCTCATTCAACGGGAGCGATTCGATGTGCACGGTGTTACGCCCGATGACATTAAAACCGTCGAGGACGTTGCCAAGCTTCCCACGATGAGCAAGGAGGATTTGCGTAAGCATTATCCCATGAGTTTATCCTGTGTGCCTTCGGACGCAGTGGTCGAGATGCACATGTCGTCCGGTTCGACGGGCACGCCGATTGTCATGCCGTATACGCTGGGTGATCTGGATCAATGGGCACAGTGTATGGCGAGGTGCATGATAATGGCAGGTGCACGACGTGGCGACCCGGTTCAGATTACGCCGTCGTTCGGGCTGTTCAACGGCGGATTTGGTTTTTACCATGGCGCCCGCAAGGCGGGATTGTTTGTAATTCCGACCGGTGCCGGGAATACGCCCCGTCAGATTCGTCTGGCCAAAGATTTCAAAACTCGCGTGCTGACCGGGGTGGTCTCGTACGGTATTCGGATCATGGAAGTGCTGGAAGAAGCGAAGGAAACGCTGCCTGATCTGAAAATCGGTATCTTCGGCGCGGAGATTTTTTCCGATTCGATGAAGAAGAAAATCTCGCGTGGATTGGATGTTGAGACATTTGATATTTACGGCATGACGGAAACCGGCGGTGTGGGGACACTGGGCCAGGATTGTCCGGATCACAGTGGCATTCACGTATGGGAAGACCATTACATTGTAGAAATTCTGGACCGAAAGACGGGCAGGCAGGTGCCGGACGGTGAAATCGGCGAACTGGCGGTTACGGCTTTGACCCGCGAGGCGTTGCCCGTAATTCGTTTCAAGACCGGCGATCTGACGAAAGTGATTTCCCGTGGCCGATGTGCCTGCGGTCGAACCCATGTTCGGATTGCCCCGATTACCGGCAGAACTGACGACATGCTGATTGTCAAGGGTGTCAATTTCTTCCCGAGCCAGGTCGAGCAGGCCCTGATGGCGATCCCCGGCGTAAAATCGAACTATCAGATCATCATCGAGGAGATCAACGGCGTCAAGGACGTCCGGATCAACGTTGAGGCGGAAAGCAATGTCACCGGTTATGTGGTGGAAAAGGCACTGAAGGAAGCGTTAGGCTTCAGCCCGAAGGGCGACGTTTTCAAGCCCGGCGAACTTCCCCGGCAGGAAGGCAAAGCCAAGCGCGTCTTCTATAAAGACGAAAACGGGCTGCACTGAGCTTTCGCCAAAAGCCATACTAGAAGGTATTCGGGAGACAGCAATGCGAAGATATCACCATATCGGCATACCTACAACCATTCCCCGGGCAGGTGAAGTCTATCAGATACGTTCCTTCGACCACGACGACAATGTTCACGTTCGCCTGTGCAAAGGCTCGGGCGGCTGAGGCGTACGGCCGGTTTGCCCGGAACATAATCCGCCGGTCG
>CAYMXC010000310.1:0-3945 GCA_964394135.1 uncultured Phycisphaerae bacterium | reverse complement strand
CCCCCAATCAGAAGTGTACCGCCGTCAGGGACGGAGACTACTGATTCGATGCGGGTGGTTCGCCGACCAGGATAAACATAAGTCGCATTACCAACAGAACCTGGAGCGACGATCGGAATGTTAATCGTCAGGTCAGCATCGGCAGCCCGTTGGGTTAACTGGGGTACAATGTACATATTGACATATCGGAGATCCCGAGTGGTTGCACGTACCGCCAGAACAGTACCAAAGCCCATAAATTCCACCGTAGGTTCTTCGCCGGCCGCCTGTTCGCCGACCGTGACCTTGATCTGTTCGACGTAGGGAACATCTGTCTGGACGGCGATATAACCCAGCGATCCGTTTTCCATTACGACTCGCGGAGCCTGAACGATGGAACTGTAGCGATCCATTTGAGTGGCTTCCAGAAGGAAATTAACCTGCAGATCGTCGAGAAACGCGCCGGCCAACTGAAACGCCGGTCTGGTGACTCGACCAGCCAGGTTGCCGGGCATTGAAGTATCCTCAGGCGTTACAAGCTGATTGGAAGAATTCAACATGGGAATGGGCGTCATGTTGTTCGTGCCGCTGCCATTGTTGACAGGCACCAGGCCGGGATGGCCGTACGGCTGGGCATAACCGGAAGGAAGCGTTCCGCCGCCACCGGTTGGCGTCGCCGGCAGAGAACCAAGATACGAAAATTGCCGCGGCTGAAGGATCGCCGCTGAAGGACCGTTGGCCTGCCCGAAGGAATTCGAGGCGCCGGTAAAATCATAGCCGGCATTACCCTGATTGAATATTATGTCAAGATCCAGACCGATCTTTTCCAGGAAATTGCTGGAAACCGTGATGAAGCGGGCTTCCATGGCGATCTGCACCGTCTGAACTTCACGAAGAGTATCCAGCAGGGAATTAATCTGATCATGTACTTCCGGCGTCTGGTAGACAATCAACCAGCGGTTGCGCCAGACATCAACCGTGCCCTCGCCGCCGGCATCGGCCCAGCTTTGCGGGGCGATTGTAGTTATTATAAGCGTCTTAAGAAAATCTACCAGTTCCGTCAAAGTCGTCATTTCTTCGAATTCTTTTCCCTGAAGATCTTCCTGTTGAATCGATTCCTCTTCCTGCTGCGGCTGGACTTCCGGAATCGCACTCAAACTCGGTTGATAACTCATCAAGTCCGAAATGTTATACACGCGATTTTCCAGCCGACCCAGACGGGGGGTCAAACTGGATTCCTGAAGATTGGTCTTCGTGGAAACCACAACTACACCGTCCGTGTCGATTGCGTAATTGATACCAGCTTCAGCCGAGCCCATGGTCTTGACCAGCACTTCCAGGGCCGTTTTCAGGCTGATATCCTTGAATCCTTCAAGGGCCTGGAACTTCACCTCGTCATCAGGCGTGACGCCTTCAACTTCCAGAATGTCCCATCGGACAAAGGTGTTAATACCCTTGCCGACAAAAAAGCTGAATGCCTTTTTCAAAGAACCGCGAAGTGGCGTGGTATCGGAAATGAAAGTTTGCATCAGCTTCTTTTCTGTGATTCGGGCAGGAGCCTCGCCCAGTCCTACCTTGCCGGCACGACGGACAAGGTCCAATCGGCTTTTGGAAAGCTGTTCCCAATTCTTGGGATAACGTACTTCATCTGTCCAGGAAATTCGACTCTCATCGGAATCATCAAGGGCCTTGCGCCCCTGGGTGGCAATATTTTTATTCGTTATATTCTGTTTGGTGTACTCAGCCAGATCCTCGGTGTCTTCAATGAACCATTTCGCACGATCAAAATTCGGCTCAAGATCGAGAATCTCCTCGGCTTTATCAATCGCGGCTTGATATTTGTGCTCCCGACGAAGCTGCAGGGCTTCGCGGAATAATTCCTGTATCTTATTGAATTTTTCGTCCTGAACCTGCTGTTCCCTCAACATGCGCTTCTGATCGGCTTCCTTCATCTGACGTAGAACCTGCTGCTGCTGAAACGCCTGTTCCTCAGAGTCGATAAATTTGGCCAAACTGTCAACCTGCAGAAGCAAACGTTCCATCTCGTCCTGTGTGAACAGCATCCGGACTCTCAGCAAATCCTGCCGACCCTGGCGAAGAATATCACGGGCGGCCAGAAATTTCTGCTCCTCAATGGCCTGACGAATCCGAGTCTCCGTCTCACGAAAAGCCGCAAGTGCCTGTTCCTTCTGAATCTTGCGGGCAGCGAGAATCTCGTCAAGCATGGTCGGTTGGGCAGGTCGGCCGGCGGTCGGACACACTTCTGTCGGACAAGGTTGCCTCGAGGCAGGAGCTACCTGTGCAAAACGATGAGATTTAGGAGTTACTTTCTTCTGGACCGTCGTGGACTTACCCGCAGCTGTGACAGTTTTCTTTTTCTCAACCGGTGCTTTGGCTTCAGAGGCGGTCAATGTGACCGATGGCTTGGCTTTGACAACGCCTTTGGAAACCGGTTTTACAGGCGCCACAACCTTTTCAGCCTGGGTCTTGGATGATACCGCAGAAGCAACGTTTGTCTTCTTCGCGATCACATCCAACTGGGCACGGGCCTGCTGCGACCATTCCTTGGGTATATAAACTTCCGCAGCAAGAACTCGTTCGTAAGCTTTTTTTGCCGCAGTATAATCCGCACTGTCAATCGCCTGCTTGCCCTGAGCCATCGCTTCTTCCGCAATACGATAGCTCGTTACCCCTTTGGCCGACTCATCCAGCATGCGATCCAACTGTTCCCGCTGATCGGCGGTCAGTTTCTTCGATTGCTGATCAAGACGTCGGGCCTGGCGAAACAGCACGCTGGCCTGCTCATAGTTGTGCTTCTGAAAGGCCTGCAACCCTTTCTCCACAATCATTTGAGGATCGTCGGGCTGGGTGGTGTTTTGAGCAGAAGCAATCCCGATAATAAAAACCCAAACCAGGATTGCACTGAGCAGTGCGAAAAATTTGTTGGTCCGCAATGTCGTAACCTCCACGTATTTCAGACAATTCTTCTCTCGTCGCAAGAAGATAAATCTCCTCACGCCAAACTAGCGAGAGATTCTCCATTTTCCTAAAACCATCGGTTCAAAGTGTACCGCAGCGAAAACCATTGATCAAGCGAAAAATCAAATAACATAAAGACTTAAGATCATTTTCATCTTGATCCCGTAGCCAGGGAACAGGACAAAGTCCGTGCAGGTAAAACGCAAGCGGGTTTTTTAGGTTCCGGATGCTTGCAGCTTGTTTCTCTGCTGCTGTTTCTGCTGGGTAATAATCTTTCTGACCTTTTTATATTCTTCATCAGAGCTAATATCAACGGTGTTCTGCTTAAGAGTCAGGCCGTCAGATGTCTTGATGGTCACAACAACATCCGTCGCACTGGGTTTAAAATCTTCCAGTACAGCATTGGTGGTAAAATCCAGTTCTTTGCGCTCTTCCCCTTCGGACAATGGGCCTGTTAACTTGACCGTCTTCTTGCCGCCGATCGTTTGGCCGGTTTTGACGGTAAAAGTTTCCCGGTATAACGTACCGTAATGCCACAGGAATACATTAAACCTGACAGACTTACCGTCGTCGCCCAGGCCTTCCAGAAAATAGTATTTCTCCTTTTCAACCTTGATGGGTGTGGAAACCTCTGCCCACGGACCGGCAATGCCGGCCAGCAGCGTGTTGCCCGGGTTTTTCAAAAACCGCTGGAAGCCCGCAAGCGGATTATACATCACCAGTCGGATACGATACTTATACGTCTTTCCGGGAGTGGCAAACAAATCGTGAGCCCAGACCTTGAGCGTCTTTTTCGTCTTCAATTCCGTATCGCTCAACTTGACCGTTTGTCTTTCTGCCGCTATTCCACCGCGACCCGTCGGTCCCATCGGACCTTCCGGACCCATTGCACCGCCCGGCATCGCGCCGCCCGGACCCATCATCCGGCCCAAACGACCCAACCGACCCAAAGCGCCCCCACGACACATCAACCGGCCCAACGCACCC
>CAYMXC010000309.1:0-3959 GCA_964394135.1 uncultured Phycisphaerae bacterium | reverse complement strand
GCAGGCTCGCCGTTGTTGACCGAATCCACAAAGCCCACGCAACCGCAAATATTGCTCAGAACGCATATCCCGCCGAAACTCAGCGGTTCGAGCATGGCGATTCCGAACGGTTCATAAATCGACTGGCCGAACTCAACGTCCGTCCCCTTGCGAATATCCATGAATTCCGCATCGGCGGGAATCCGAGTCCCGCAACTGAATGGATCGAACCCGAACTGGTTGATCAACAGAACCTTGAGATTCCGCGCCTTGGCATTGAATTCCTGAATACCCGTATATAAAGCGGCTTCCCCTCCGGAAAGATCCGGTAAGCCTTCTCGATGCGCAACAGGCCACTTCCACCACGTTTCCATATGAAGGATATCTTCGCGCCGCCGACGCGGTAGTTCCGTCGTCAGGAAATACATCACCGCCGTCTTGTTCTGCTGGCGAAAAGCACGCTCGATATGCTCCAAAACCCGCAAATCGCGCCACAACCCTTTGCTCACCGTCAATCGCGAAACGTGCGAGAAAATATAATCGGGGCGATAATCCAGCAAACCCTCGCAGTATCGCTGAAGACGGGCCTTGCTGGTTAATTTGTCCTTCAAATCGATTTTTGTGGACGGAATGCCGTTGTAGCACAAATCAATATCCACATGGCTGAACTCAGGACCCAGGAAGCGAAATTCCTTCACCACATAATCTCCGACAGCCATGATATTATCGCAATACTTGGACGCCGAAACCAATGCATGCTTGAAATAATGATCCTGCGGACCAAAAACGTCTTCAAGATACAAATCGTCGGTCCGGGCCTTGCGAAGTACATTATAAAACATCGTATCATGACCCGGATGGTCCTCAACGATCTTGCGAATCGTCGCAACCTCATGAGCATAAAAAACCGTTCGGTAATTGGGCTTGCCGCTGATGATCCCAGCCAACGCCGTCGGCATACCCATGAATTCATGCGCCACCAGAATGCAGTGCCCGTCGTTGGGAACAGCCCCGATCGCCTCAATCGCTGCCAGCGCAGGAGGCGCCAGTTTCACATACTGGTCAAAATCCCAGCTGTTTTCATATTTGATCGACTCGATCCCGAAGCATTCCCACAGCTTGCCCTTGAATCCATTGATCTGACGGGCATCGATCCGTGTAATATCAATAAGAATGACCTCCGGCGAAACCCGCAGACCAGTGTCACGGTTGACGAAATGTCGATGACCATATACAATTCCTACGTTGAATTTCTCTTCCACCTGACGAAATTTCGCCGCCCACTCGTTGCGGATCATTCCGTCCACAGAACTGTACAGAACCTCCCCGTCCTTCCCCAGCCGTGTTTCCACAGGCCCCTGTTGCGTAAAAAGAGGACATACCAGAATCGTTCGATCGATTGCCCCATTATAACCTGAACTCGTCAGTAACCCCTCCAGAACCGCTCCAATGCCTCCCACCTTTTCGACCGCCTCATGCGTCACGTGAACTACTGTTCGCATCTTCTCTCCTTCAACCCATTTATAGTAAAATCAATACCATCTTTCACCAGGTTCTGCCGGCAAACTTCCGACTACTGTGATCTATCGGCTTGTCTTCGCGGGAACGTTAATTAATGTCAATGCTGATATACATTATTTTATCGGACTATCGCCCAAAAAACAAAAAAAAGGAGCACCAAAAGAATCAGAAAAGAAAAAACAGTACCAGTGAATATCCTAACGCCTTGGAAACGCTGGACTACTGGAAATCACCCCACCTCGACCAAAATGGTCGCAAGACAGATTTCCGCCTTGACTTCAACCGGGATCAGCCAATTGCGCTGATTCGATTAAAAATGGCCACAATCTTGTCACTTAACGACATGATTGCGCCTATCGAAACAATAATAATCAGGCTGAGCATCACGGCATATTCTGTCGCCGTATTGCCCTCATCGCCGTCCCATAACCGTTTTGTGTGTTTTATATAGTTTTTCATAGTACTTAAGCCTAAAATACAAATTCGATAAAGTCAAATTAGGCAAAAGCATCTTAATAGTTAAAGAAAGGATTTCTCACTCATCCTTAAGCCAGTCCGGCAAAGGCCTATCCAATTCTTCCATAAGCCGATGCGGAAAATTTGTGGTCACATAATCCGGTTCCCACTCACAGGCCCGGCGAAATTCCTCGATCGTGTCGATCGTCCAGAAATCCAGCGACAAACCGTCCCGACGAGCACAATCGTATTGCGTACGATTCAATTCCGGACCAAAATGAAAATCAACTGCGTCGATGCACGGCAATATCTGCTCATAACGAACCTGGGCAAATCGGGCAGTCAGCAACGATGTGCGAACAGAGCGATGATGCTTCTTGATCGTACAGATGCTCATTGGCAAAAATGAAATGATTGTGCTTCGATCAATCAGCTTACGCTGCTCAAGACGTTCCACGACTTTTTCCTCGAATCCAACCTCTTTGATCTCGATGCGCATCTCCAGATTGCTGGGGGCCAGAATATCAAAAAACTCGTCCAGAGTCGGAATTCGCTGATCCTCCCATATCCGATCCTTATTCTGTGAATCCCGGATTCGATATTGACGAAGCTGGTCGAAAGTCTGGGCAAAAATAAAACCTTTGCCAGTTGTTGTACGGTCCACCGAACCGTCGTGAATCACAACCAGTTGGCCGTCCAACGTTTGATGAACGTCGCATTCCACACCGTCGGCCTTCAGTTCAACCGCCTTCTCAAATGCAATCAAGCTGTTTTCAGGCCACAAACAGCTTAACCCCAGATGCGCGATAATCTTAACAGCTCGCAATGATGATCCTCAAAAAAGATAACCCTTTTGTAATGCCGTCAAGAATACCTGTCAATAGGCAAATTTTCTTCTACCCCCACGCGATAAGCGGATATAATCAGGAACAAATAATATGAATACACAAATCGATCAACAACCCGATCCTTCCGTTTCAACGGAAGAATTGCAGATCAATGTCGCCCTGCTGGTGGACAGAGACTATCTGTACCGTTTCCGTAGCATCTTCGCTCACATGCTGGTCGGTTTGGTGGATCAGCCGATCAATGTCATCCTCGTATGCCCAGACCCCATCGCAGCGGCCTCCTTACCCATCGGACCGGCCAAGGTGGTGGAGTTCAAGGTGCCCTTCTGGCCCTGGCAATACCGATCGGCCATGCACAACCTGGTCGCAGAACTCCGCGCAGCAAAGGTAAACCTGATCCACAGTTGTTCAGGCCGACCTTGCTGGCTGGCTACCGACCTCGCACGCGAACTCAAGATACCCTATGTCGTAACCTTCACTGGTTTATTCCAGGAAGAATGTTACGCCAGGCTGGATCACCGATATTGCAACCGGTTGATCGGCATCACCACGCCCATCTGCGATACACTCAAAGATATCTACGGCAAATTCGACAGCCGTATCGAACTGATCCGACCAGGCTGCTTTCTCCGTCCACGTACAGCCGGTATCGATCAACCCAAAACCATTGTCAGCTTTGGAGAATTCGGGCGACATACCGGCTACGATGTCCTCCTGAAAGCACTGGCGGAAGTTCGCAATCGGGGCCTCGAATGCTGGGCCATCCTCTTCGGACGAGGTTCGATGGAAAACAACCTTCGACGATGGGCAAACCAAAATGGACTTGGAAAAACTGTCACTTTCCTGGAACCTCTCGCAGGCTGGGAAGAAGTCCTCGCAGATGCGGATTTTTACGTCCAGCCAGGACCGTTTTATACCTTGCAGTCAGGTCCGTATGAAGCAATGGCGCACGGCTGCCCCCTCATCACAACGCAGGACTCCGCCTTTGACCTGCTGTTTGAAGCCAAGACGGGACTACGATACAAAACGGGCAACCCTATCCACCTGGCAAATATCCTGACCATTTGGCTGGAGAAAAAAATGAATTGGCAGGAAATGTCCGACAATGTACTCACCATGGCAAAAAAAGACCTTTCCCTGGCCCAGTCCATTGAA
>CAYMXC010000308.1:0-3962 GCA_964394135.1 uncultured Phycisphaerae bacterium | reverse complement strand
CGCAAGGTCATGATGCTCGTCAAGGCTGGCCAGGCGGTCGATGAACTCATCGATCAGATTATTCCGCACCTCGAACCAGGCGACATCATTATCGACGGCGGAAATTCTCATTTCCCCGATACCATCCGCCGCACCCAATACGTCGAAAGCAAAGGTCTGCTTTACATCGGAACCGGCGTTTCCGGCGGCGAGGAAGGCGCGCTCAAGGGGCCGTCAATGATGCCCGGTGGATCGCCCGCAGCCTGGCCTCACGTAAAGGAAATTTTCCAGAAGATCTGTGCTCATACCGACGCCGGTGAACCCTGCTGCGAATGGGTCGGCGAAAACGGCGCAGGTCATTTCGTAAAAATGGTCCACAACGGCATCGAATACGGCGATATGCAGATGATCTGCGAAACCTATCAGATGATGAAGCAGGGCCTGGGCATGACCAACGATGAAATGCACAAGGTCTTCAGCGACTGGTATGACGCGGAACTCAATTCCTACCTGATCGAAATCACACGCGATATTCTCGCCTATAAGAATGAAGAAGGTCAGTATGTGGTCGATCTGATTCTCGACACGGCAGGGCAGAAGGGAACCGGCAAATGGACCGTCATCGCCGCTCTTGACTCCGGCCAGCCGTTGACTTTGATCGCAGAAGCTGTGTTTGCCCGATGCCTTTCTGCAATCAAGGACGAGCGAGTCGAGGCTGCCAAAGTGATCAAGCCCGATGTACAGACCCTCAAGCTCGACAAGAACCAGATGATCGACGACCTGCGAAAAGCCCTATATACCTCCAAGATCGTTTCCTACGCCCAGGGCTATCAGCTTATGCGGGCAGCAGCAAAGGAGTACAACTGGAATCTCAATTACGGCGGAATCGCCCTGATGTGGCGTGGCGGATGTATCATTCGGTCGGTGTTCCTCGGCGATATCAAGAAGGCGTTCGACAAAAATCCGAATTTGACGAACCTGCTGGTCGATCCGTTCTTCAAGAACATTGTCGAAAAAAATCAGGCTGCATGGCGCCGTGTGATTGCTGCCGGCGTTCAGCTGGGCATACCCATGCCGGCGATGAGTGCAGCGCTGTCGTATTTCGATGCTTATCGCAGCGAACGTCTGCCTCAGAACCTCCTGCAGGCCCAGCGGGATTATTTCGGCGCCCACACCTACGAGCGTGTGGACAAACCCCGCGGACAATTCTTCCATACCAACTGGACCGGACGCGGCGGAAGCACATCGGCATCGACGTATACGGCGTAAACTGACATATAACTTTTACGATATAATTCAACTTCGGCGGTCGATATATTAACGTATCGATCGCCGATTTGTTTTCGCCAGGTGTAATCTTCAGAAAAATCGACTTTTGCTTATTTTTCCTGCGCGTTATCACTGGCTAGGGCATCGCTTTTTTTTTATAATTCGCACCATGGGACAGATGCGGTTCATTTTAGGACGAGCCGGCAGCGGCAAGACGAATTTTTGTCTGGATCGGGCGATGCAGGAACTCCAGGCATCACCTCTGACGGGGCCTGCTGTTATTCTGCTGGTGCCAGAGCAGGCGACGTTCCAGATGAATCATCTGCTTGCGTGCCGGGGTGGCGGTGCCGGTTTCATCCGAGCCCGCGTCATGAGTTTCCAACGCCTTGCCCAAAGTGCGGTAAGCGAAGTTTTAGGAACGCACCGGCCGATGCTTACCTGGTCCCGCCGCCTCATCATGCAGCAGATACTGACGGCACATAAAGATCGTCTGAGATTCTGGAACAATACGCCTGCCGAAGCCATTTCCGGATCGCTGCTTGAATTGCTCGACGAGCTGACCCAGGCAAATCTCGGCCCCGGCGAGATGGAAACCATTCGCTCACAATTGAAGGATCGCGGCGAGTTGGACCGGCAGCTCGAAAAAAAACTCGACGATCTGATCGCGATTTCACGTGAATATCATCGCATGGACCTCGTGGGCCTAGACGATCCGATGGCCTATCTGGGTAAATATGAGAAGCTCATCGGGCGAATCTCCTGGCTTCGAAACGCACTGATCTGCGTGGACGGTTTTTCAGGATTTACAGGACAGGAACTCGGCGCACTGGTGGCCACCATGCAAGTCGCACGTGAAACATGTATAACGCTAAATCTTGAACCAGATCAGCTTGGAAAGCCAGACCCGCCGGACTACTGTCGGGTTTTCCAGCCCAGCGAACAGACTTACTTTCGCCTTCTGGAACTGGCACAAAAGGCAGGAATTGCCGTTGCAAAACCGCAAATTTTTGATGCGCCTGAAAAATATCGTTTTGCCAAAAATCCCGCCCTTGCTAACCTGGAAAAATTTCTCGCAGGTATAATTCCGCTAACCGACATTCGACACGAGGACATCCAGATCGTCTGTGCCGAAAATCCACGTCAGGAGGTTGAACTTGTGGCGGGCAAAATCCTGCAGCTCGTTCGCGAACGCGCATTTCGATTTCGCGACATTTCCGTCATCTTACGCCGGATGGATACCTACGAACATCTTCTGCGATATCTGTTCGAACAATATCAAATTCCATGTTTTCTGGACGTGCGGCGCCCCGTCAGCCAGCATCCGCTGACTCGTCTGATTCTGTCGGCGGTCGGAGCTTTAAGTACGAATTTTGCAACGAGTTGGATGCTTCGTTATCTGAAAACCGGCCTGACCGGAGTGCCCGAAAAAATTACGGACCGGATCGAAAATTATGTCCTCAGCCACGGCATCGCCGGGACAAAGTGGCAGGAGAATTGGCGATATCGCGTGCAGGAATTTGGGGCGGAAGATTCTGAAGATCAGGCAACCTCCGACCTGGCGGAGATCAATCGATACCGAAAAAAACTGATCGGGCCTCTGATGGAGCTGGAAAAGTTCTGGGCCGTTCAGCACGACCGTAAGCAGGAATTTTCCGTCAATAACCTGATCGATGGACTGATGAATTTTCTGCATGGCCTGGACGTTTCGAAATATATCGCTGTGCTGGCAGAGGGCGACGACCATCGGCAGAACGCACAAGTTCACCAGCAAATCCTCAACGTCGTGGTTGAACTCTTCAATCAGCTTCGTGTGACACTGAACGATCAAAATGTAAGCCTGGATCGATTTTTGGCTTTATTGATTGAAAGTTTTTCCGAAATGACAGTCGGCGTAATTCCTTCCAGCGCAGACCAGGTGCTCGTCGGAACTATCGAACGTTCCCGCCATCCGGCCGTCCGGGCCAGCTTCATTCTCGGCTTCAATGAAACCGTCTGGCCAAGCGCGCCGAAAGAGGATATTCTTCTCACAGACCACGACCGGGAAAAACTGGCATGGACCGATCTGACCATACGAGGCGATCTCGACAAGCATTTCCTCCGGGAACAATACCTAATGTACATTGCCATGACACGTCCGGAAGAGTTCCTCTGGATCAGCCTCTGCCGACGTAGCGCCGCGGGCGTTCGTCTTCAACCCAGCCGTTATCTTCGTCGAATCGAAGATTGCTGCTCCGCCGGACAATCGATGGTCCGACAGGTGGAGGCCATTCGGCTAACGCCCCAGTGGCAGCAATCTCTTCCCATTCCGATTACTGGGGAAAGGCTCTGTGGCGAAACGTTGTGTGCCGTGAACGACGTTGACTTCGACCCAACCAACCCCGCTGGTCAGTTCTGGACCGCTCTCGCAGCCAATCTTCAAAAAAATCCTAAAACATCAAAACTGTTCTGCAAATATCACGAAGGCTTCCGAAACGTCAATTCTCCGGACCTTGAATCGACACTTGCCAACAAACTCTTCGCTCGCAGAATCAGCTTTTCTCAGCTGGAAAGTTTTTACGCCTGCCCATTTCAGCACTTTTGTCGATACGGACTGAAACTTCAGATTCTGCCGCGTTTTAAACTCGAACCAGTGGACATGGGCAAATTCCGTCACGAAGTCATGGCGGCTGCCTGGAAGTCGCTTTGCGAAACGTGCGAGGATTGGCGATCGGCAT
>CAYMXC010000307.1:2482-3971 GCA_964394135.1 uncultured Phycisphaerae bacterium | reverse complement strand
GCCGGCAACCAATTATCATCAACAGCTGGCGGCACAAATCCGAACCTATCTGGAACATCATTATCAGGAACCGATCTCAGTCGCCGAATTGGCTCAGATGGCCCGCTGCACCCCAAATCACCTCAACACAATTTTTCGACGCCAAATGGATATTTCGATACACCAATTCATCCTTCAGCAGCGGCTTAACCAGGCGTGCCGATTGCTTCAGCAGAAAAAATATTCCGTCAAGGAAATATCCTATCAACTGGGCTTCAAAGACCCCCTCTATTTCAGTCGAATCTTCCGAAAATACTTCACGATAAGCCCGTCCAGATTCCAATCCCGTTGATTACTTCCACGCAGGCTGTGTCGCGCACGTCGTCGCAGGAGCAGTGGTATGAACACTCGCAGTCGTCGTTACCGGCGTCGGGACCAGTTCCACCCTGATCAGGATGGGCAATAATTGCTCCGATGACTGCGTTGTTGTCGGTGATGCCTGCAGAAAATTCCCATCCGCCGGCGCACTTGCAGATTGAGACGTGTTCTCAAGTTTATCGAGAATCGGAGCCGTCGATGTCGTCAACATTTCCGACGATGAACTGGCCGCAAACCTCGCGTTAAGAACGTTGAATCCCTGCCGGCCGAGTTGAATAAGGTCCGGGCCGGAAAATCCACGCATAATCAGCGCCCCCAGCGCCGGGTGAAGTTTCTCTTTCACCGCCTCAAGAGCCGATTGCTGCAGCTGATTGTGAATCCGAATAAATTTTTCCGGTGTGGTCACAAGAAGAATTTGCGATCCGGCCGCACCCGGAGGCATATCCAGACCTTTCCGGGCCTGATAGAAAAATTCCCTATTTTCCCCTATTCGCCCACCGAGTTCCTCAGGCTCCAGAACAGGAGAAATACGATTCTCCTTCAGTATCTCCAAAATCTGCTCCTTCAGCAGCATCCCTGTCGGAAGGTCCGGTGTGCGCAGATCATAAACAAGCGGCACCAGCCAAGCCTGTCCGGGTCGTTCCGACGGCCGAGTCTGCAAAATATCCTCACCCGTCTGCTTGCAAGGCTGTGTGACCAGTGGAGCCTGTGGAGCCGATTGCAACGTACCCGCCGTCATCTTCCCCATCGAACCGCCAACAGCCATCGGTCCATAGTCTTCTTTAGCCTTCGAAGTCTGTGCTGAAGCCTGTGCCTTCGGCAATTCCTTCACTATAGGCTCATTCATTCGATCGGCAGTCACAACCACACCCAACGAATGCTGCGCAGGTTGAACCGGTGTACCAACCGCCTGATCGACCTCAGAAACGATTTCACGCCCTTTCAAATTTTTTCCATGAATCTCCCCCACATTACGCAACACAACGCTGTCAGACTTCGAATTCAATGCCAATGGCTGGTTCCTGGCGGAATTGCCGGTAAAATGAACCACCAGAAGCGCCGTGGAAACAATCAGGGCAATCATGGCGGCCGCCGCTAGACGTCTTATAAATTTACCCCAACCAGACGATTG